>JALYXZ010000166.1 GCA_030946825.1 Chloroflexota bacterium
AGGTCGCCCAGGAGTGGTTCCCCCATGAGTACATCCCCTACCGACTCGGCCGCGACTTCGACAAGGAACCATGGACGCCGGACCAACCGCGCTTGACCGGCGTCGCGCAGACGGCGTTCGAGATCGGCCTCCTGACCGAGGACAACTTACCGAGCTACCACCGGCTGATCCACGGGATGTTCGGCCAGGGCGACGGCGCGTGGATCAACTGGGTCGGACGCTGGACAGCCGAGGAGGGCCGCCACGCGATCGTCCTGCGGGACTACCTGACGGTCACGAGGAACATCGACCCGATCGCCCTCGAGCGCGGGCGGATGACCCAGCTCCAGCAGGGCTACGACCACGACGCCCCGGGCCTGCTCCGGGGCCTCGCCTACGTCGCGTTCCAGGAGCTGGCGACCCGGATCTCCCACCGCAACACCGGGCGCTATTCGGACGATCCGGTCGCCGACAAGATCATGGTCCGGATCGCGGCTGACGAGAACCTCCACATGGTCTTCTACCGCGACATCCTCGGAGCCGCGATCAAGATCGATCCGTCCGCCGCGGTGCGCGCGATCGTCGACGAGGTCCTCGCCTTCGAGATGCCAGGGGCCGGGATCCCGGGCTTCCTGCGCAAGGCGGCGACGATCGCAAAGGCTGGCATATACGACCTCCGGGTCCATCGCGACGAGGTGCTGATGCCGATCATCCAGCACTGGAAGATCTTCGAGCTCACCGGGCTCGACGCCGCCGCGGAGGCGGCCCGAAAGAGACTCGAGGAGCATCTTGAGACGCTCGACGCCGCCGCTAAGCGGTTCGAGGAGAAGATGCTCCGCCCGGCGACATCGCCGATCGCCCGTGTCCGCTGAGAACTAGGCCGGAACCCTTTTTTGGGTGAATTGCCCGTGGCCCACGCAATTAGGGTCACCGCCAACATCATTCTTCCCGGACGCTCCGAGGCCTCTCACGAATCTTGTGACCAACCTTTGATGCGAGCTCGAAGCAGCGCAGAGGGCAAACCGCCTCGGACTCGTTGCACGTTTGATATCCAGCCTGTCGGTGGTCGGCCTGGCTGACCGGTCCGGCGGTAGGTCCATTTCCGCTTCAAGCGCTCGCGGCGCCAGCGGACGAAAGTCGACGGGGGACGAGGGAGGCGACCCAGCGGCCACGCGGGATGACCCGGCTCGCCGCGGCGAGGAGGACCCGGTCGACGGGCCGGAGCCTAGCTGGGCCCGCCCTCCGGCGGAGCACCGGAGCTGATGGCGGAGGACAAGATCCCGACGCCACCGCCCGCTACGCAGTGCATGGTCGAGCCGAGCACCTGGCGCCCGGGCAGGGGCGCCCGGCATCCCAGGACGTACAGAAACGCACCGATCGGCCCGGTGTAGGCGGTCAGGAGGACGAACCCCCATTCCATGACCCGCGACATCGGCATCGACCGCACGTCGATGGCGACGAACGCGAGCGCCATCGCCGTCAGCAGAAACCAGAGGAGCATGACGCCGTTCAGCATCGCGTTTGGGCTCAGATTTCCTGGCACGGCCGAGCAGGAGCAGAACGGCGTGACGATCCCGAACCCGGCCGCCGCCATCGTGCCCAAGAGTACGATAAGGGCCTCTTCGCAATGTCCAGCGGCTGGTAGAATCAGCGGGGGTGGATGGCTCGATTCCCACTGGTGAGCCTCACGCCGCGAACTTTCGGCAACTGACACGCGTCTGGTGGTGACCGTGGATGTCTCAGATTTCTTGATCGACCGCCTCGTTGCGTGGGGAGTCGACCGGATCTACGGCTTTCCGGGCGACGGCATCAACGGGATCATCGGGGCGCTAAACCGGCGTGGCAACGAACCGCCGTTCATACAGGCCCGCCACGAAGAGCTGGCGGCGTTCATGGCATGCGGCCACGCGAAGTGGACGGGTCGCTTGGGGGTCTGCCTTGCGACCTCCGGACCAGGGGCCATCCACCTGCTCAACGGCCTGTACGACGCACGGATGGACCACCAGCCCGTGCTGGCGATCGTGGGTCAGCAGGCGCGGATGG
>JALYXZ010000181.1 GCA_030946825.1 Chloroflexota bacterium
GATTCCGCTCCGATCGCGATGAGGATCACCGACGGGGTCGCGAGGGCGGCGTACCGCCAGAGCTCAGTTGGCATCTCGAGCGGATCACCACCGAAGGCCCAATCCCACGGCGACAGATGCCGCCATGGTTCGAGGCCGCTTGCCAGTGGGAACAGGGCGGCGACGATGTACCCAGCCAACGCGACCCCGATCCCGAGGCCGAGCACGAGCGACGGGCGCGCGCCGATCCCGGCGATCGCGACAGCAAAGCTGCCGTGCAGGGCGCCGAGAAGGGCGCACAGCAAGATCGTCGACAGGAGGCGCCCCGGCTCGATGGCCAGGCCGACCGCGGCATCCGCAGCGATCTGGACAATCGCGACGGCGCCCGAGATGACCATCAGCGCGAGCAGGGCAGCGATCGCCCGGCCGAGGAAGATGACCCGCCGATCGAATGGCTGGGCGAAGAACAGCTCGAGACGTCCGCTGGCCTCCTCGCCGGCCGTCTGCCCGTTCGTCAGGGCAATGGCGGCTGCGGAGAAGAGAAGCGGAATGAACAGCTCGTACAGGTTCCCGCGGAGATAGCCCGCCGGCGTCCCGAAATTCGCGAGGCCGAAGGCCTGGACGACACCGGCAGGGAGCCGATCGATCGCCTCCGTGATCCCCGACGAGCCGCGGAACGCCGGCCAGAAGGCCACCGTGACGGCGACCAGGCTTGCCAAGCCGACGGACCACCAGAAAGCCGCCCGGCGGACTGCGCGCAGCGGACCGACGATGACCTCGAAGGCTCCACTCACGGGTCGTATCCCTCGTAGAGGTCGAGGAAGGCTTCCTCGAGATCGGGCTCCTCGACGAGCAGAGAAGCCACGCGATGTCGGGCAAGCAGGTCAACGAGGGGCTGAACCGAACCCGCGAGGGTCGCGGTGAAGCGGCGCCCGTCCACGATGGGATCAACCACGCCCGGCAGCGCAGCCAGCTCGGCCGCCGGCGCTTCGTCCTCGAACCAGGTCTCGACGCGGAGCCGGGCGCGCCCGCGCAGCTCTGGGACCGTACCGAGGGCGACGATCCTGCCGGACCGAAGCACAGCCACTCGGTCGGCAACGCGCTGCACCTCGGACAGCACGTGTGACGACAGGAAGACGGTCGTGCCGGCGGCCTGAGCTTCCCGGACGAGGCCCAGGAATTCGTGCTGCATGAGTGGGTCGAGCCCGCTCGTCGGCTCGTCGAGGACCAGGAGATCGGCATCGGCGAGGAACGCGAGGAGCAGGGCGATCTTGCGTCGGTTACCGCTCGAGAGGTCCCGCAGCGGGCGGCGAAGATCGAGCCGGAGTCGATCCGCGAGGACGTCACGCCTGGAGGGGTCGAACCCGCCGCGAAGCCGTCCGATGCTAGCGATGAGATCGAGCCCCGACAGGCGCTCGAGGAGTCGCAGCTCACCCGGGACGTAGGCGATCCGCCGTCGGAGCGCCACGCCATCTCGGGTCGGGTCCAGCCCGAACGCATCGACGCGGCCGGCAGTCGGTCGGAGCAATCCGACCAGGCACCGGATGGTCGTGCTCTTGCCCGCGCCGTTCGGCCCTAGGAAGCCGAACACCTCGCCGCGACGGACGTCGAGGTCGATGCCACGCACCGCTTCGACCTTGCCGTACCGCTTGACGAGTCCATCGAAGCGGACAGCTATCTCTTGGGCGCTCACCCCTCTGGTTCCGGCTCTGTGATCTGGCTTGCAAGGAGCGTCTCGAGCGCATCGCGGGCACCGGGCGCCGAGAACACGGTCAGGCGGTCGCCGACCTCGAGCCGGACGTCGCCGCGCGGAACGATCACGCGTTCACCGCGCCCGATCGAAACGAGCACGCAGTCGCGCGGCCAGGCTGTCGTCGCGACGGCGCTGCCGGCGAGCGGCGACCCCGGGCCGACCTCGGCCTCCACAAGGGCCCCAGTCGAGCCGACCGAGCGGACTTGGCGGACATTCGCTGCCAGGGCTCGACGGTACGCCGCGACAACATCGCGAGCCGATACGATGCCGGCGAGCCGACCATCGGCCATGACGGGTGCCCACGACCGATGCGCGTCCGCAAGCGCGCCCAGGACGTCATCGAGCGGGTCATCGGCCGAGATCACGGGACCGTCCAGGGGAAGCTCCCCTACGGTCGCCGCAGGATCGGCAAGCACCAGGGTGGCCAGGTCGACGCTGCCCCGGACGGACCCGTCTCCGTCGACGACCGGCGCACCCGGCACTTCCGCTGCCTCGAGTCGGGCACGGGCAGACGCCACGATGTCGCGGGTCCGCAGGACGGCACGTGGCGCGCGAACGGCGTCGCCCGCCGGGATCGACGCCATCAGCGGGAGCGCGAACCGGAATCGATGGGCCGGGGAGTCGGCTCGGCTGCGAAGCTGGGAGGCGTACATGCTCCGGTCGCCGACGACGAGCGTGGCGATCCCGATCGCGAGCATCGCCGGTCCGAGCATCGCGAGGCTGTCGGTCATCTCGGCGACCATCAGCATGACCGCCAGCGGGGCGTGGGCGACGCTCCCGAAGAGCGCCATCATCCCGACGATGACGAACGGCGAGGGGTCCACGGGCAGGCCCGGCGCGATCGGCTCGAGGACTCGCCAGATGCCCGCCCCGAGCAGCCCGCCGATCACCATCCCCGGTCCGAAGACCCCGCCCGATCCACCCGAGCCGATCGACAGCGAGGTCGCAAGGATCTTCGCGAATGGGAGCGCGAGGACGACCCATAGCGGCAAAGCGAGAAGGGTTGTCCGGTCCAGACCCGCCTGGACCCAGCCGTAGCCGGTGCCGAGGACGCCCGGGAGGATGAGCGCGAGGCCGCCCACGGCGAGCCCGGCGATCGCGGGTCGGACCGCCCTCGGGATCGACCACCGACTGAACCAGCGGGTCAGACCGTAGAAGCCCCCGATGTAGAGCCGGCCGACGAGGCCAGCGGCGAGCCCGATCAATGAGTAGTAGGCGAGCTGACGCGGATCGGTAAAGCCGGCGCCCGATACCCGGCCGAAGATGGGCGAGAACCCGACGATCGAGCCGAAGAC
>JALYXZ010000189.1 GCA_030946825.1 Chloroflexota bacterium
GTCCTCCTCGACGGCGCCCACAACCCGGCGGGCGCCGCCGCGCTGGCCAGGAGCCTCGCGGAGCTCGGGGTGCGTGCTCCGGTTCTCGTCTTCGGCGCGATGCGCGGGAAGCACGTCACCGCCGTCCTGCGCCACCTGGCGAGGCTGCACCCGCGACCGATCTTCACTCGTGTCGCCGACGCGCACGCCCACGACCCGGCTGCGCTGCGCGTGCGTTGGCGGGCCATCGTGGGCACGCCGGCAGAGTTGGCCCCCGATCCGGCGCGTGCGCTGGAGGCTGCCGCTCGCATCGCGGCCGATGACCAGCCCGTGGTGGTTGCCGGCTCCCTGTACCTCGTCGGCGCGGTGCGGGCGCTGCTCACCGGCGATCGCGAGGAAGGGAGCTGAGCGGCATGCAGCGGCGGAACGTACGAGCGCGGGGTCTGGAGCTGCGCTGGGGTGAGCGGACCTACGTGATGGGGATCATCAACGTCACCCCCGACTCCTTTTCTGGCGACGGGATCGCCCCGGAGGGGCGAGCCGCGGACGAGGTGGTGCAGGCCGCCGTCACCCAGGCAGAGCGCTTCGTGGCCGCCGGCGCGCAGATCCTCGACGTCGGGGCAGAGTCGAGCCGCCCCGCGGCGGTGTACGGCGCGCACCCGCCGGTGGGGGCGGATGCCGAGGCGGAGCGGGCGGTGCCGGTCGTCGCCGAGTTGGCGCGCCGATTCACGGGACGCGCACTGGTCAGCATCGACACCAGCAAGGGAGTCGTGGCGCAGGCCGCCCTGGAGGCAGGCGCCACGATCGTCAACGACGTGTGGGCAGCCAGTCGCGACCCCGGAACGGCCGAGGCGGCGGCCCGCCACGGTGCCCACCTGGTGCTGATGCACAACAAGGATCGCGCCGAGTATCCCGACGGGCTGATGGCGGAGATCGTCGCCCACCTGTCCGCGGCCCTCGAGCGCGCGGCCGCCCTGGGCGTGCCATCGGATCGCCTGATCGTCGATCCAGGGATCGGGTTCGGCAAGTCGCCGGCGCAGTCGATCGAGGTCCTGCATCGACTCGCCGAGCTCAAGGTGCTCGCAACCCCGATCCTGGTCGGAACCAGCCGCAAGCGCTTCATCGGCGAGATCCTGGGCGGTGTTCCTGCCGACCAGCGGCTGGAGGGCACCGCGGCAAGCGTGGCGCTGGCCATCGCGGCCGGCGCCGACGCGGTGCGCGTCCACGACGTGGCTGCACTGATGCGCACCGTCCGGGTCGCCGACGCGATCATCCGACATCGGTCGCAGCTCGGCTAGGCGCGCCACGATGGCCGATGACGACCGCATCTCGCTGATCGGGATGCGTGTGCTCGGGCGCCACGGCGTGCTGCCCCAAGAACGGCTCGTCCCGCAGCCGTTCGAGATCGATGTCGTGCTGCGTGGCGACCTATCGGCGGCGGCGGCCTCCGACGACCTGCGGCAGACGATCGACTATGGCCAGGTCTTCGAGGTCGTCACAGCGGTCGTCCGCGACGGCCACTACGCGCTGATCGAGGCGCTGGCCGGGGCGATTGGGCACGCGATCCTGGATCGCTGGCCGCTTCCGGAGGTCGAGGTCCGGGTTCGCAAACCCGACGCGCCGCTCCCCGGCTCGTTCGACCACGTGGAGGCGGCCTTGACGGTGCGGCGCGAGGCCTGAGCCGCTCGCCTAGGGCAGCTCGCCGAGGGTGACGTCGACGTCGCGCGCGGTGCTCTGGCGCAGGACCCGGAGAGTGACGTCGTCCCCGGGGGCGTGCGGCAGGATCAGCAAGGAGAGGTCATGGCTGGCATCGATGCGGACGCCGTCCAACGCGACCAGCACGTCGCCTTCCTGCAATCCCGCGCGGGCGGCCGGCGAACCGGGAACCACCGCCGGGTCGTTTCCGGAGGCTGCCCGCGCGACCAGCGCCCCGTAGTCGACCGGCAGGTCCTTCTCGGTGGCGAGCGCCTTGGTGACCGGCTGGTAGTGGACCCCGACCCACGGGCGCGCGATCTTCTTGCCGGCGACCGCCAGGCGCAGGATCGGCTTGGCCACGTCGATCGGAATCGCAAAGCCGATCCCCTGCGCGCTGGTCGCAACCGCGGTGTTGATCCCGATCACCTGGCCGCCGCTGTTGAGCAGCGGGCCGCCGGAATTGCCAGGGTTGATGGCGGCATCGGTCTGGATCAGGTTGTTCAGCTGGTCGCCGCTGGTCTGCGAGGTGCTGCCCGCGGGGATCTGGCGCCCCAGGCCAGAGATGACGCCGCTGGTGACCGTGTTCTGGTAGTCGCCCAGCGGATTACCGATGGCGATCGCCACCTGGCCCGGTCGCAGCGCGGCGCTGCTGCCCAGCGGAGCGACCGGCAGCCCGGTGCCATCGATCTTCAGGATGGCGAGATCGGTCAGCGTGTCGGTGCCCGCCACCCGCGCGTCGAACGTCCGCGTGTCGTTCAGCACCACTCGGAGGGTGTCGGCACCGCTGACCACGTGCTTGTTGGTCAGGATCCATCCGTTCGCATCGAAGATGAAGCCGGAGCCGGACCCCTGCCCGCTTCCAAATAGCCCGTTGCTCTGCGTGACGATGGTGACAACCGAGGGAGCGACCTTCTGGACCGCGCTGATCACCGCGGACGACTCGTCGATGCGAACCGCGGCGGCCGCGCCCGACGCGGCAGCCCCCGCGATAGCGGCTCCTCCCGACTGGGGGCGGATCAGGTCGGCGACCGCGAGGGCGCTGAATCCGCCGGAGGCCAGGCCGACCACCAGTGCGACCGCCACGATGGTCAGCAGGCTCGGCCCGCGGCGCACCGTGGCCGGAGCCGCGCTGATCGACGGTCGGCTCGACCATGCGGGCGCCGCGTGCCATCCCGCGGCAGGCGGCGGGGAGCCCGCCGCCGGCCCGTAGCGCTGGTACTCGAGCGGCTGGGTCTCCCCCGGGTCGACCACGGATCCCCGCGGGCGCGGGTCTTTGGACACTGGTGCTGGGTTCCTCGTCAGGCCTGTGTCGGCCGAGCTTGGCGCGCCGTCGTTGCGGGCAGCGGAGTGCCTAGGTGAAGTTTCATTGATCTTCCCTTGCGGCGGTCGGAGCGACCGGGCGAGCGAGGCGGCGTCTCGCACGATCCGACCGGACGCTGGTAGCGTCCGCCGCGGGCGGCGGCGAGGGTGCGGCGACCGCGCGCCGAGGCAGGTGGACCCGGAACGTGGCGCCCTCCCCGATCATGCTGGCCACCTCGATCCGGCCGTCGTGCATCTCCACGATCGAGCGAACTATCGCCAGGCCCAGGCCGCTGCCGGAGGCGCGCGCATCCCCGACGTTCGTCCCGCGATAGAAGCGCTCGAAGACATGCGGCAGCTCCTCCTCGCGGATGCCGGGACCGGTGTCGCTCACCTCGACCGTCACATCGTCCCGCCCGGCCACCACCCGGACCATCACCTGGCCGCCGGGGGGAGTGAACTTCAGCGCGTTGCCGATCAGGTTGGTCGCCAGCTGGATCATGCGTTCGCGGTCGTAGCGGATCTGAACCGGCCGCGCGGGAACCTCCGAGGTGAGCGCCACCTGTCGGGTCTCGGCGATCTCGGCATGCGCCTCCACGGCGGCCCGGATCGGCTCACGCAGGTCACCGATGGTCATCTCGAGCGGGATGATGCCGGCCTCGATCCGCGACAGATCGAGGAGGTTGTTGGCCAGCCATTCGAGGCGTGCCAGCTGGTCGCGCGAGCGGTCCAGGAACTCGTGACGCGTCGCCTCGTCGATCTCGCCGTCACGCTGCAGCTCGGTGAACATGCGCAGAGCGGCGATCGGGGTCCGCAGCTCATGGCTGACGTCGGCGATGAACTCGCGCAGCCGGTCACGATCCGCCTCGAGGAGCCGGAGCGACTCCGAGAGACGCTCGGCCATCTGGTTGAACTGCGCCCCCAGCTGGTCGACCTCCACGATGCCCGATGGATGCGTCCGCTCGTCCAGCTGCCCCTGGGCGAGCCGCCGTGAGATGCGCTGCAGCCTGGCGAGCGGGATGGTGAGCTGGCGTGCGAGGAGGAGCCCGATCAGCAGTGACACCGCCAGCGCCAGGACCCCGACGCCCAGAAGTGCGCTACGCACCTCGGTCAGCGTCTGCGCGCGAGACGTGAACGGGCTCGAAACGATCACGTGCAGCGCGAGCATCTGCTGGCCGGGCGCGGTGCGCGGCGGGTCAGGATCGGGCAGCACGATCGTCACGTCCGTGCTGGCGGGCTGAACGGCGGGGTCGGGACGCAGCCCCTCCGCGGTCAGCTGCGAGATGTTCGACGGCTCGGCACGAGCCGCCAGCGAGCCGTCGCGCTTGTTGTAGACCGCCACCGATCCCTGCGCCACGCGGTCGGCGACCAGCTGAGCGATGTCGTGGATCAGCTTCCCCTCGCGGAGCTCACGGTTCTCCAGCTGCGACTGGTCAGCGGTGGTCCCCGACGCGTCGAGGGCGGCCTTCTTGATGAGGTCGGCCGTGGCCTTGGCGGCCCCGTCGAGCCGGCTCTCGGCCTGCTCCTGGAAGTAGCCGGGCAGGATCTCGTTGAGCGCCAGCCCCAGGATCAGGAGGGCGATCAGCGCCACGCTGGCCACGGCGGCCACGAACCGAACATCCAGACGCGCGAAGAAGCCGCGTGTGGTCGATTCAGTCCTCGCTGAAGGCGTACCCCACCCCTCGCACCGTCCTGATGTACCGCGGCTGGGCAGGATCAGGCTCGATCTTGTCGCGGATGTGGCTGATGTGCACGTTGATCGTGCGCTCGTCCTGCTCCAGCGCGTCGTAGTCGCGCACCAGCTCGAGCAGCTGGCTGCGGGTGTATACCCGCCCGGGACGCGACGCGAGGTGACGCAGCAGGTCGAACTCGGTCGCGGTCAGGCTGAGCCGCTCGGTGTCGCGCGTGACGCGACGCCGTTCGAGGTCGATCACCAGATCGCCGCGGCGCAGCACGCGCCCCGTCTGCGTGTCGGCAAGCTCCCCGTAGGCCCGACGAAGTAGCGCCTTGACGCGGCTGACCAACTCGCGAACGCTGAACGGCTTCACGAGGTAGTCATCGGCGCCGACCTCGAGGCCGACCACCTTGTCGACCTCATCGGCGCGCGCGGTGAGGAAGATGATCGGTGCCTTGGTCTGGCCGCGCAGCCGGCGGCATACTTCGAAGCCGTCGATGCCCGGCAGGCGAACGTCGAGCACCACCAGGTCGGGAGCGAGGTCCTGGAAGCGCTGGAGGGCCTCCTCGCCGGTGGCGACGACCTGGGCCGTGTAGCCTTCGCGCTCGAGCGCGACCTGCACCCCGCGGGCGACGGCGGGCTCGTCCTCGACGATCATGATGTTGCCGGACACCCGGTGATTATAGGAACCCGTCGAAGTGATCCGGGGCGACCGTGTTTGCGGCACGTCTGGCCCGCTGGTACGATCCGGCCCCCATGGCACTCGAAATCGCGCCCGAAGCGCGGACTCTCACCGGCAAAGCCAGTAAGCGCCTGCGCCGCGACGGCCTCGTCCCGGGCGTCGTGTTCGGCAAGGGGCGCGAGTCGATGCCGGTCCAGATCGAGGCGCGCAGCTTCGAGGCACTCTACCGCGAGGCCGGCCGCACCAGCATCATCCGGCTCACGGCGCCGGGAGCGAGCCGGGCAACGAGCGTGATCATCAAGAGCGTCCAGCGCCAGCCGATCACCGGGCAGGCGCTGCATGTCGACTTCTTCGTCGTGGATCTCAAGCACGAGATGCAGGCCGACGTGCCACTCGTCTTCACCGGCGAGCCACCCGCGGTCGAACAGTTCGGCGGGGTCCTCTTCACTCAACTCGACCATCTGCGCGTCCGCGCCCTGCCGGCAGACATCCCCCACGAGGTGAGCGTCGATCTGTCACCGCTGGTCGACCTCGAAACGGCGATCCACGTCCGCGACCTGGTGGTCGACGACAGCAAGGTGCACCTGCTCAACGATCCCGATGAGCTCGTGGCCCGCGTCTCTCCGCCGCGCGTCGAAGAGGAGCCCGAGGTGCCAGAGGCGGAGGCTGCGGGTGAGGGCGAGGAGCCGGCCGACGAGGATGCTGAGACCGCCGAGGGTGAGGGTGCCTCGGGCCGCGACCAGGCTGGCGCCTAGCCCGCAGCGCAACCGATCGGGGGCCGACGGCTAGCGAATCGCCCGATAGCGGCGCTCGCCGGTGCGCGGGTCGATCAGCACCTCCATCAGCCGATGGCTCGTCGGATCGACGAAGCGCTCCGACGTGACCTGGAAGCGCGGGTCGACTGTCTCGCCGGTCTCGCCGCCGCCCGGCCCGGAGGGAGCCGAGTCGACCTCGGCGGCCTGCGATCGGTATCGGGTCCGCTCGAGCGTGACGGCGACCACCATGACGCCGCCGCTGAGAATCGCCCACGCCGCGCCCGGCAGGCCCGTCCATCCGGTGGCCAGCGCCGCGAGACCACCGAGCATGGTGAGCGCGCCGACGGCGCCGACCACGACCCGGACGATGGTCGCCATCGGCCGCTACTCGGTGGCGAGCTGCGGCGCCGCCGAATCGGGCGCCACCACCACCGCGGTGCCGTACGCGACGATCTCGGTCATCGTGTTCCCCAGCTCGGAGCTGTCGAAGCGCATCGAGATCACCGCGTTGGCTCCCATCACGGTCGCATTCTGGATCATGCGGTCGAGGGCCTGGCGCCGGGTGTCCTCGAGGAGCTGGGTGTACTCGTGGATCTCGCCTCCGACCAGCGAACGCAGGCTGGCCGCGATATTCCCTCCCAGCCCGCGGCTGCGGACCACGAGGCCAAAGGTCTGGCCCTTCGTCTCCGCAACACGCTGGCCGGCGATGAAGGGTGCGGTGCTGACGATCACGGGTCTTGCCTCCTGCGGCGCGGGCGGAGTTGACGGAGTGGGCGGAAGGGGGCGGATCGGACGGACCGGGGCGGATCGGAATTGTAGGCGCCGGTCAGCGGAGCATGCTCGCGCACCGGCTCGGCGCTCCGGTGCCCGGTTGGATGGCCATACTGTCGCCGTGGACCGGAGCGAGGCGATGGATGCGCTTGGCGGGGCCTCGACCGCGGACGGCGTTGATGCGGCCGGCAGGCTGCGGCCGCTGATCCGCGTCCGCCAGGTCCGCCAGTTCACCGACGAGCCGGTATCGGACCAGGAGCTCGGAGCATTGGCCGATGTGGCGCGTTGGTCTGGGAGCAGTCGCAACACGCAGCCCTGGCGCTTCATCGTCATCCGCGAGCTGCCCAAGATCCGCTCGATCGCCGCTGCCTCGCTGCCGCAGACGCGATCGCTGGTGACCGCGCCTGCGGCGATCGCGATCACGATGCCCAGCCAGCCCGGGAGCGCGGTCTCATTCGCCTACGACGAGGGGCGCGCCGCCGAACGGATCCTGATCGGTGCGCACCTGCTCGGCCTCGGCGCCGCGATTGCCTGGCTGGTGCCCGACGCCCGTCCGGCGGTTGCCGCCCAGCTCGGTCTGCCCGCGGATCGCAGCATCCGGACGATCATGGCCGTTGGCCATCCGAGCGAGGCGGGAGCGCGGCGGAAATCGGCCCCCGGCCAGGCGCGGCTGCCGCGCGAAGAGGTGGTCTTCAACGAACGATGGCCATCCGAGACGCCGGGCTCGCGCGGTGACTAGCGGGAGCGGGTGTACCAGACGTTGCCCGGGCCCGCGTAGCTGTTCCCGGCGCCCCAGACCGCGTGGGTCCGACCCGTTCCGTCGATCTCCATCTCGAAGTAGTCGCCATACGGCTGCAGGAACCCGGTGTTGAACAGGTAGGCGTAGCCCGGTACGAACGTCGACAGCCGTTGGTCGGTGCTCCACGTGCGGCCCCCGTCCTTGGAGGAGCGCGTGAAGGTGTTCCATCGGGCGGTCGGATCGTTGCCGCCGGCATCATGGCCCCTGCGATCATCCATCCAGCCGATGCGCACGTCGCCATTCCCGGTGGCGACGATCGCCGGGAAGACGTTGTTGGCGCCTGATGGTGCCGGCGAAACGTCGACCGGCCTGGTCCACGATGCTCCGTGATTCGTGGACCGGGCGAAGTAGAGACGCTGTGGCGCGCCGGGCCTGCGGTTGGCGTTCCAGAGCAGGTAGACGTTGTCCCGGCCGTCGACGGCGAGCGCCATCTGCGCACCCCAGTAGTCCCAGCCGCCACACCGGCAGTCGCGGGCGATCTGCGAGACGTCGATGACCGAGGTGCGCCAGTTGCGGCCGCCGCGCGCCGATGTGGTGATGTACAGGTTGATCGGTCCATTCGGTCGCGCCGGTCGCTCGACTCCGTTCCAGGCGAAATAGACGCGACCTTCCGAGTCGACGGCACCGCCGCTTCCCAGCGACTCGCCCAGCTCGCGCGTGCTCTCCAGTGGCTGCCGCACGGTCCAGGTCCGCCCGCCGTCATGCGAGGCCGAGACGAAGATGTGGTAGCCAGCGTGGTAGGCCAGGTACACATCCCTCCCCCGCACCGCCAGGATCTCCTTGTCGGTTCCACGCTCGAGGTGCTCGGTGAGCACCACACGCCATGTCCTTCCGAAGTCGGTGGAGCGGGCGACGTACTGGCTCGCCTTGTTGCCCTGCATGAAGGCGGCATACACGGTCCGACCGTCCGCCGGGTCGACCACGATCTGCGGGTCGTCCTGCCGCTGCTTGGAGGGGGCGATGGGGCGCGGTGCCGACCACGTGGCTCCGCCGTCGCCGGAGACCTGCAGCTCGGAGTGCGGGCTCGCGCATCCAGGGCAGGCGGGATCGTTCCCGTAGTGCGAGTAGAGCACGTACAGGTGGCCGGCTCGGTCCGCCGCGATCGCCGGTTCCCAGTCATCTCCGGCAGGGAAGCCGAGGCGCAGCGGGGCGCGGAACGCGGAGGGCGGAGCGGCTGCTCCGAGGAGGAGGATCGCGATGGCGGCCAGGGCGGCGCCGCGGAGCCGTAACGAGGAGACCATCCACCTCTGTCCTGCTGGAAACGCGATGGTGCGCGAGCCCGGTGCGTCCAGTCAATGCCAATCGCACCCAACCGGGCGGATGAGAGGTCGGCTGCGTTGCGTCGGCGCACCACCAGGTCCTGGCCTAGAATCCGACCGAATGGAGGCCGCCGTCCAGACCAGGGACCTCACCAAACGCTACGGTCGCACGACGGCGGTCGATCGGCTCTCGCTGACAGTGGACAGCGGGCAGGTGTACGGCCTGGTCGGGCCGAATGGCGCAGGCAAGACCACCTTCTTCCGGTTGATCCTGGGCCTGGTCAAGGCCGGCGGTGGCGAGGCGCGCATTTTCGGTGCGCCCGCGGGGTCCGGAGAGGCGCTGCGGCGGACCGGCGCAATCGTGGAATCACCCGCCTACTACCCTTTCCTATCGGGGCGCGACAACCTGCGGGTCCTCGCCGACTATGCGGGCATTGACCGGTCGCGGATCGCCGAAGCCCTCGAGCGGGTCGGCCTCACCGATCGCGCCGGCGATGCCGCCGGCCGCTACTCGCTTGGGATGCGCCAGCGGCTCGCGCTGGCCGGCGCGTTCATGAAGGGACCCGATCTGTATCTACTCGACGAGCCGACCAACGGACTGGACCCCCAGGGCATCTCCGCCATGCGGGACGTGATCCGGGCGCTGGTGCATGACGGCGCGACGGTGCTCCTGTCGAGCCACCTGCTCGCGGAGGTGGAGCAGGTGTGCGATCGCATCGGGATCATCCACCATGGCCGGCTGCTCGCGGAGGAGTCGCTGGCCGACATCAAGGGTCCCGGGGCGCTCCTCGTCCGCGCCGTGCCGCTCGAGAAGGCGCGAGCCGTCGCCGAACGGCTGCTCGGCGATGGCCGGGTAGCGCTGCGCGATGACCTCCTGGAGCTGGCCGAAGCCCAGGATCGGTCGGCGGAGCTGAACCGCGAGCTGGTCCTCGCGGGTGTGGAGGTGAGCGAGCTCCGCCCGCAGGCCCGGAGCCTGGAGCAGGCCTTTCTCCAGCTGACCGGAGAGCCGACCCTGGCCGAATCGGTCGGCAGGCAATGAGCCGGCGATGACCATCGGTCCACTCCGGGCCGAGCTGCTGAAGCTGCGCCGCTCGCGCTCGACGTGGGTCCTGGGCGGGCTGCTGGTGGTCGGCCTCGTCCTGTTCACCTACCTGCTCGTGTACCTCGTGCTGCAGCAGCCGAGCCCCGGACGGACGGACCCGGAGGTAGAGGCAAGTCGGGGTGCCTTGCTGGCCACGCTCGCGCCCAGCCAGCTGGCGACGACGGTTCTCAGCGACATCTCCGGGCTTGGAGGCCCGCTGGTGCTGATCCTGGGCGCCATGAGCATGGCCCGGGAGTACACGTGGGGCACGGTGCGGCTGCTGCTGATGCACACGGCCTCGCGCGGCACGATGGTGATCGCCAAGCTGGGGGCGCTGGCTGTGGTGCTCGCCATCCTGGTCATCGCTTCATTCGTCGCTGGTGCATTCGGCGCCTGGCTGGTCGCGACCCTGCGTGGAGTGTCGACGAGCTTCCCGCCTGCTGAGCAGCTGCTGCGCGCCGCGGGCATCGGATGGCTGATCTTGGCTGCCTGGTGCGCGGTCGGGGTGACGCTCGGAACGGTACTGCGCTCGACCGGCCTTGCGATCGGCCTGGGGCTGGTGTACGCGCTGGTCATCGAGTCGCTCGTCCGGGCGCTGGCGCGCAATCTCAGCTTCCTGGAAGCGATATCGCGCGGCATGCTGCAGCCCAACGCCAGCGCACTCGCCGCGTCGGTGGGCTCGCCCTCTGCCGCCGGGCGGGTCGGCGACGGACTGACGCCCAACTCGCCCGGCGTGGCGGCGGCGGTCCTGGTCGCCTACCTGCTGGCGGCGGTCGCGGTAAGTGTCGTGACCGTCCGGATCCGCGACGTGAGTTGAGCGGCGACCCGCGCCTCCGAGCGCCGCAAGCCGTGACCTGAGCGTCAGACCTGCGTCAGCCTCCCGTCAGGCGGGAAGCAGCATCCAGAAGCGGGTGCCGCCCCGCGGGCGGGGCTCATGGCCGATCGTGCCGCCGTGAGCGCGGACTGCGGCGGCGGCCGTCGCCAGGCCCAGCCCGGCACCGCTTCCCGCGGCGTCGGGGCCGCGCAGGAATGGCTCGAACAGGCTGCGTGCCAGCCCGGCCGGAATGCCGGGTCCCTGGTCAAGCACCTCGATGGCCAGCATCGCGTTCGGCTCGAGCTCCCCGCCCCCGGTCGGCGAGGAAACACTGGCATTGATCTCGACCTGGGACCGCGGCGGCGCGTAGGCGATCGCATTTGCCACCAGGTTGGTGAGCGCCTGCTCGATCCGCACGCGGTCGATCCGGGCCTCGCAGCTCGGGGCGCTGGCGACGAGTCGGGTTCCACGCTCCCGCGCCAGCGGGGCAAGCCTCCGCACCACCCCGTCGAGCAGCTGGTCGGCGGGGACCGGGGCGCGCGCCAGTGCCCGACCGTCCGAGTCGGTGGCCGCCAGATCAAGCAGCGCCGTGGCGAGCTCGCCGAGCCGGACCGCATCCGCGTGCGCGGCGGCCACGGCGGCCCGAAGCTCCAGAACCGTCGTCCGTGGATCAGATGCGAGCTCCAGCTCCACCTGCAGCGCCGCAATCGGCGTGCGCAGGTCGTGCGACGCCGTGGCAATGAACAGGCGCTGCCTTCGGACCGCCTCCGCAACCCGCTCGAGCATCCCGTTGAGCGTTGTGGCCAGGCTGTGAAGCTCGTCGCGCTGACGGGGGACGCGGAGCCTACGTTCGAGATCGTCGGCGCCGATCTCCCCCGCCTCCTCGGTGATCACCGCCACGGGCCGGAGCGCCCGGCCTGCGAGCCACCAGCCTCCGGCCAGCGAGGCGAGAGAAGCCGCGATGGCCACCACGATCACGGAGCGCGCGAGCCGGTCGAGGGTCGCGGTGATGGTGGCCAGGCTACTGCCGGCCACGGCCCGCAGCCCATCGCCCCCCACCGCCGAGTAGAGGGCGTAGCTGTCCTTGCCAACCGCCAGGTCGGAGATCGGATTGCCCGCCGGCGGCGGGGCCAGACCCGGCGGAGCGGATCGCGTCGAATCGACGAGGTGGCCCTGGGCGTCGAAGAGCGCCACGAAGATGGTCTGCGTCCCGGTGTCCGTCTCGCGCAGGCCGGCCTGCCCGTTCTCGGCGGCACTCAGTGCCGCGGTGGCGCGCACCTCGAGGGCCTGGTCCAGCGAGGCCCGCAATGCGGCGGCGAACTGCCACCACAGCAGCGCTCCGACCAGCCCCAGGGTCAGCATCATGGCGATGCCGTAGATGAGCGCCAGCCGCGCTCGAATCGTCATGCCGGGCGGGCAAGTCCCTTCAGGCGCTCGCGCCGCGGTGGCCGCAGGACGTAGCCAACGCCGCGGATGGTCTCGATCGACGGGGAACCCGGGTCGGCGCCCAGGTACCTGCGCAGCGCCCGCACGTAGACATCGATGATTCGCGGCGTGCCTTCGAACGCCCAGTCCCACACCTCCTCCAGGATGCGGGAGCGCGGCAGCACCTCATCGGTGTGACGCAGGAAGTACTCCAGCAGGGTGAACTCCCGCGCGGTCATCTGGAGCGAGCGAGAACCGATGCTGACCCTCCGGCTTGCCGGGTCCAGGCGCAGCTCTCCAAGCTCGAGGACGGAGGGCCGCTCGCGCGGGCCGCGGCGCGACAGGGCGCGGAGGCGAGCGGAAAGCTCCGCAAAGGCGAAGGGCTTGACCAGGTAGTCATCTGCGCCGACATCCAGGCCTCGAACGCGATCGACGATGGCATCCCGGGCGGTCAGCAGCAGCACCGGCGTCCAGTCGCCCTTGGCTCGCAGCTCACCGCACAGTGCGAAGCCGTCGCCGTCGGGCAGCATCACGTCGAGCACCAGGACGTCGTACACCGATTCGGTCGCCAGCCACTTGGCGTCCTGGACCGTGTCGGCGACATCGACCGGATTGCCATCACGACGCAGCCCGCGGCCGATGATCCCGGCCAGGCGCGCGTCGTCTTCGAGCAGTAGCACCTTCATCGGTACCCACGGTGACGCGTGCGAGTTAATGCCAGATGAATGGCGGCCTCGATGCCGTTAACCAACCATTCATGGCCGCTCGTGCAGCGTGGAATGCGGCCCGGTCCCGGCCGGGCCTCAGCAACCGCACATTGGAGCTTCGTAATGAGAATCGCTCGAGTTCGCCTGGCAGCCGTCACCGCGGTGGGGGCAGTGCTGCTGATCGGGGCCGGAATCACGGCGGCCGGCAGTCCCGCGGCAACGTCGTCCAAGGCCGCCGCCGAGCCGGCGGAGACGACGACCGTCGACACCGATACCCTCCAGCAGGGCGACCAGACCACGCCCGACACGACAGCCGCCATCTCCGGCGCAGTGACCACCAATGCGGCCGCTCCGAAGGCCGCGACCACCAAGGCCGCTGGCACCAAGGCCACCACGGCACTCACCGGCACCAAGGCCACCGGCACCAAGGCCACCGGCACCAAGGCCACCACGGCCGCAGCCACCGACGCCGAGACCGCCGATGCCGCCGAGGCGAGCACCGAGGCCGCGAGCGCGGAGAAGGAAACGGCGGATGCCGGCCCGCAGGTTGGCCATGCCGACCCGGCAGGCAACGTGGACAACCAGTTCCAGGGCGAGCAGTAGAAGCACAGCCGGTCAGAGCGCTCGCGGGCGACAGGATCGAACCCAGCCCGTCGCCCGGTTCGCGGCTGGACCCAAATCTGAAGAAAGCC
>JALYXZ010000212.1 GCA_030946825.1 Chloroflexota bacterium
CGTGGTGCTGAGCCGCGGCAACGTGATCAGCACCGACCACCTGCCCTTTGGAGATGCCCGCGAGGCCCGCAACCGGGCACGCCTGTCGGCGCGCAAGCAGCAGCTCGACGAGGAGGAGATGGCCGACCCGTTTGGAATCACCGACGAAGAGGTGATGAACGCCGAGAGTTCCCCGGGCGGTGGAGCGCGGAGCAATGGCCGGTTGAGCGGTGACGGCGGTTCCCTGAAGCGCGCCGTGGCCGACCTCGAGAAGCGCCTGATCCTCGAAGCGCTGGAGCGCGCCGGCGGAAATCGGTCCAAGGCGGCCGAGGAGCTTGGGATCTACCGGCGGCTGCTGTATTCGAAGCTGCGCGAGTTCGGACTCGGCGAATGATGGGACCGGTCGGGGGCCGGTGGAGTCGACGAGTCGCTCCGATGGTATCCTTCTTGCACCCCACCAACGGCACGCAAACGAGGGTTTGAGCATGTTCAGCCGTGTCCGGATCGCCGTCCGATTCTTCTTCATGGGGCTGGCGGTTGGTGTGCTCCTCGCGCCCCGCAGCGGCAGGGAGACCCGACGTCTGGTGCGAGAGCGCGCGGACCGTCTGCTCAACGATCTGCTGGAGGCGGCCACGCTGGGCACCGTCGAAACCGGAACAGGCAACGCCGAAGGCGGCGAGCCTGCCACGACGGCCGGAGGGCGCTCGCGGAGCCGTGCGACCAGCAGCGCCCAGGCCTGACGTCTTCGGCTATGCGCCGGGTCGGCGAGCCGACGCACAGGTGACCTGAGCCGGTCCACCGCAGCTGCGTGGCCGGTTCGCCGAACGAATGTGCTGGCGCCGATGGCGAGCCCGTAGGGGCGCTGGCGATCACGAGGCTGCCCGCGGGCGGATGGTCCGGGAACAGCTCGAGGCGAGAGCCGTTACCGACCGGGCGCTGCTCGACGCGTTTCGCCGCGTCCCGCGACACGCCTTCGCGGCGGAGCACGAAGCGCCGACCGCGTACGGCGACCACGCTCTTCCGCTGCCGGCGGGCCAGACCATCTCTCAGCCGTACATCGTGGCGGCCATGACTTCGGCCGCGCAGCCGCCCGGCGGCTGGCGCGGTGCGCGGGTGTTGGAGGTGGGCACGGGCAGCGGCTATCAGGCAGCCATCCTCGCCGAGCTGGGCGCCGAGGTGGTCAGCATCGAACGTCATCGGGAGCTGAGCCGCCTCGCCGCCGAGCAGCTCGTGGCGAACGGCTATCACGGGGTGCGGCTGCTGGTCGGCGATGGGAGCGAGGGGGCTCCGGAATGGGCGCCGTACGACGCCATCATCGTCACCGCTGCCGGTCCATCCATTCCTCAACCGCTGGTCGACCAGCTCGCGCCCTCCGGGGGACGACTGGTGATGCCCATCGGCTCCCGGGATCACCAGCTGGTGACGGTTGTCGAACGCCACGGAAGCGAGGTGCGCACTCGCCAGCTGGAGCCCGCCGTGTTCGTGCCGCTCATCGGGGAGCACGGGTTCACCGACGAGTGAGTCCATGCTGGCACGGGCCGTGCTCCATCAGCCTCGCAGGTTGCCGGCCTTCTGGGTCGGCACGCATGGAGGCAACACAATGACCTACCGAGACGATCGCGCCGACGACACGCGTGTCGACGACACGCATGTCGAGGAACGCGAGCGGGTCGTGGAGCGCCCCGTCGAGCGAGAGTACGTCGAGCGGCCGACGCCGGTTACCAACGTCAACGCGAGCAGCGGCTACGTGGCTGCCGCACCAGGTCCGCTCTACTACATCCGCCGCATCGTGGTGCTCCTGTTCGGCATCCTGGAAGTGCTGCTCATCCTGCGCATCGTGCTGCTGGCCCTGGCCGCCAACAGCGGAAACGCGCTGGTCAGCTTCGTGTACAACGTGACGGAACCATTCGTCGCGCCGTTCCGCGGCATCTTCAACTTCAACCAGGTATCGCCCGGCGGCAACAGCACGCTGGACGTGGCTGCGTTGGTGGCACTCGTCGGTTGGGTGCTGATCGAGATCCTGGTGCTCGCCATCCTGCGGCTCGGGGATCGCAACGCCGCGGCGGCAGCCTAGCGGCGCGGCACACCTATAGACCGGCGGCCAGCCGGGGCTCGCGGGGCGCAGCGGCGCCCCTTAGGTCGAAGCGCGGTCGGCGTCAGACCGGCGGAACCTCCAGGGCGGCGCGATCGCGTGGGGTGCGCGTCGCCCTGGGGGCACTGGGCTTGACTCGGCGCGCGGTGCGAATCGGTGCCGCCGCTCCTGAACGAAGGAGCTCCTCGTCGTAGACGGCCTCCACGCGGCGCACCATCGCCTCGATGCTGAACCGCTCCGCAACGGCGGCCCGCCCACGCTCCCCCATACGGCGACGCAGTCCGGGATCGCGTGCGAGCTGGGTGATCGCCGAGGCCAGCGCAGCCGGATCGGCCGGCGGCACCAGTAGGCCGTCACGTCCATCGGTCACCACCTCGGGGATCCCGCCGACCGCGGACGCCACCACCGGCTTGCCCCGGGCCATCGCCTCCAGGAGCGAGATCCCCTGCGCCTCGCGCAGGGACGGAGCGACCGCGACCGCCAGCTCGGCGGTCAGGGCGCTGATGTCCTCGCGGCGTCCGGTGAAGATCACGCGATCACACGCCGGCGCGGGAAGCTGCCTGGCCTGGGCGCGAAGCTCCTCGCCGAGCGAGCCCTCCCCGACGATGACCAGGTGGGCATCTGGGCAGGCGGCGACGATCGCCGGCATGGCGGCAACCAGGTATCGGTGCCCCTTCTCGGGCTCCAGCCGGGCCACGGTGCCGAGCAGGAACGCGTCGGCGGGGATGTCGCAGTCGGCCCGCAGCCTCGAGGCCGGAAGTGGAAGGCTGAATCGCGACAAGTCAACGCCATTCGGCACGACCGTGAACGGGGTGACCCCACGCCCTTCGCGGTGCACCTTGGCCGCGATGCTGGCGCTCGGGACGATGAGGCGATCGATGCGGGATGTGAGCGTGGCGAGGGTGGCCACGTCCGCCGCCGATCGCACTCGCGACGAATGGACGGTTGCCACGATCACAGGTGTGTCCGCGGCAAGCGCGGCCCGGGTGCCGACCACCTCCGCGCGGTACATGTGCGCGTGCAGCAGATCGATCTCATTCCGGCGCAGGTAGGCGGCCAGCTCGCGGATGGCCGTCTCGTCGTCGACCGCGTCGATGACGTTGACGTCGATTCCCAGACGCTCCAGCCGCTGGACGGCGGCGCCGCGGCTGAGGCTCAGTGCGTGGACCTCAAAGCGTCGACGGTCGAGACGCAGCAGCAGACCGGAGTAGCTCTCCTGCGCACCGCCATTCCCCCCCGCGGCCAGCAGTTGCAGGACGCGGGCGCGCGGCCCGCTCCTGGACCGATGCGTCCGCCGGTGGCGGACGTACGGGGCGCTGGCGATGGCGGCCTCGTGGTCGGGAATCGGCGGCAACCCGGATGGAACGCCGTTCCGCGAGTCGGATCCGTCATGCGGGCGGGCTGCGGGGGATGACACGCCTGGATGCTAGGTGGAGGCGCTCTGTTCGTCAAAGCGGTGTGGTCCGGCAGCATCGCTCGCCGGGCTCGTGGGGCGCTCGCGGTGACGCGAGCTGCCGGCGCCGACCGCGCCGACGGCGAGCAGCGTGACGTCGTAGACGAACAGCCGCGGAAGGGCGAGCAGCGCGGCTAGAGCGGCAGACAGCGGCGCGAAGCGGTCGGGCAGCACAACGAGGGCGACGAGCGCCGCGACGACGCTGAGCACGTAGATCGGCGGGCATGCGCCCATCAGCGATGGGGCGGCGGTGTCTCGGGCGGCGAAGCTGAGCTGACCCGCCAGGCCCATCGGCAGCGCCGGCAGCAGGAGCACCGCGGTCAGAGCCAGCGCGGAGAGCGCGCGCCACCACTGGCGGCGCCGAACGTACACCGCGCAGAGGAGGATCGGGGTCAGCTTCAGCGAGGCGGCCAGCGCCACCCAGATCGGCCCCGAACGGCGGTTGAGGCCCGCGAGCAGACCGAGCACCAGCAGTGCCTGGACGTTGCCGCCCGCCGACACCGCCAGGAGCGGCGGAGTGACGAGCAGGGCGAGCACCGGCCCGGAGCGTCCACGCCGCCACACGATCCATCCGACGCCCGCCGTGGCCAGCACCAGGATCGCCGACCAGCCGATCGCCACCACGGTGCGCGGAAGGTAGGAGAGCGGGATCCAGGCCGCCGCGAACCACGGCGCGTAGAGATACGCGAAGAAGCTGGGGCCGCCGGGCGCGTACAGCACCCCTCCGCTGCGGAGTCGCGTCGCGGCGGCGAGGTAGACGTCCATGTCGTGCAGCGGCCACTGCACCAGCGCCCAGAAGAGATGGCTGATGCCGATCGCGATCAGGATGGCCACGCTCACCAGGCGCGCGCCCCGCACCATGACCGATGCGTCCGAGGCGCCGAGGAGCGCGCGACCCACGGAGCCGGTGCTCGTCATGCGGCCAACCTCGTTTCCGGTGTGCGCCAGTGCATCATCATGGCGCGGTGGGGCCTCGACAGGCTGGCATCTTGCCGCGCAGCGTGACCGGGCATCGCCCGCCCGCCGAGCGGATCGGCAGGATCGTTGCCGCGGCGGTAATCATCGGCGTGGGAATCAGCATCCTCTACTTCGCGGTCACGCGGTGGACGCAGAGCGATGCGGCCGCGTACTGGAACGCCGCACTCCGGTTGCGTCATGGGGCACAGCTCTACCCGGTGGTCGGCAACGCGGAGGCGTCGGACGTCTACCGCTACGCCCCCTGGTTCGCGTGGCTTGCCGTCCCGTTCACGTTCCTGCCGGTACAGGTCGCCGGCGCGATCTGGTCGGCGGTCCTGGTCGCGGCCTCCTGTGTCGCGGTAACACCGCTGGCGCGCCGGGGCGCATGGCTGCAGGTTGCGTTCTTCTGGCCGGTCCTGATCGGGATATCGGCATATGGCAACGTGCAGGCCCTGATGGTGGCCGGCCTGGCCTGGGGCGCTCCGCGCCGCAGCGGACCGCTGTGGATCGGGGTGGCCGCGTCACTGAAGATCTTCCCGATCCTCTTCGCGCTCGTCTACCTGGGCCGGCGGGAGTGGCGCGGCCTGATCCTGAGCGTGGTAGTCGCGGCGCTGCTGTGGGCGCCGGCGCTGCTGTACGACCTGCGTGGGTATGTCTCACAGGCCGGCGCCGCTGCGCTGCTGTTCGGCTATCCGCCGGTCTACGCGCTGGTCGCTGGGGGCGCCGTGCTCGGAGCGCTGCTGTTTGCGGCCGGCCGCTACGGCTGGCTCGGGGCAGCCACCGCGGTTGTGCTCGCCGCACCGCGGTTCTTCGTGTACGACGTGACGTACCTGTTGGTCGGGGGATCCGTGGAGCGCGGCGCCGCCGCGGAGCGAACCGTCCGCTGAGTGCACCCGACGTGACGATCGGGGGTCCCGGCCGAGAGCCACCGCGCGCACGGCGGCCGGGCCGGCAGTGGATGGCGCCCGTGGCGCTCAGCCTGTGCGTCGCCGTGATCGGCTTCTTGATCGAGCTGACGCCGGCGGCGCAGCGTTGGAACGGCGACCTTCGCCTGTACCACGAGTACACGGGAGCTCTGCTGCGGGGCACCCTGGCCGATACCGACTTCCTGCGTCAGTACCCCCCGCTGGCTCTGGTTCCGCTTGTGCTCCCGCGGCTGGTGGCGCTCGGGGGAACCGTCACGTTCCCGCTCTACGCGGCGCTGTACACGCTGCTTGCCGCGGGTGGCGCCGGCGCCGGACTGGCAATCCTGCGGCGCGCGCTCGCGAGTCAGCCGCGCTCCGGCCTCCCCGCGCAGCTGATGCTGTACGCTGGACTGTGCCTGGCCGCGACTGCGCTCATCGTTGCCCGCTTCGATGTATGGCCGATGCTGGCCGTGCTGGTGGCGATGGGCGCAATGGGAAACGGCGCCGGCGCCCCGGGTCGGACCTGGACGACGTTCGTCGCGGGCGCCGCGCTGGGCATCGGTTTCGCCCTGAAGGTGTACCCGGCGCTGCTGCTCCCGGTCCTGTTGATCTGGTGTCTTCGGTCCGGAGGCGTGCGCGTCGGGCTGGCGGCACTGGGCAGTTTCGTTGTGGCGACAGGCATCGGTTTGGCTCCGTACCTTGCCTTCCCGCAAGGCGGGGCGGCCCTGATCGCGTTTCAGCTGCACCGGCCGGTCCAGCTCGAGAGCGCGTGGGGCAGCCTGCTCGGCCTCATCGGTTCAGTGGGAAATGGGCCGGTCCAGGTCGCCTTCGGCAGTGGCTCGTTCAACGTGGCCGGACCGATGGCGGCGGCGCTCGCGCCGTGGACCGGGCCTGCGCAGCTGGCGATGCTGGTGATCGCCTACGCCGTGGCCGTCACATCCCTGGTCCGCGGACCGCGACCGCCCGCGGTCGAGACTGCCTGGCGCGGCATGCTGATCGTGCTGCTCGCCCTTGTCCTCTCGTCGCGCGTCCTCTCCGCCCAGTACGTGATCTGGCTCATCCCGCTCGTGGCGGTCAGCATCGGTGACCGGCTGTCGGTCTTGGTGGCGAGCGTGGCCTTCGTTCTGACCGCTGCCCTCTTTCCGTTCGGCTATCAGGCGCTGACCGAGCTGAGGCCGTTGAGCGTCATGCTCCTGGTGATCCGCAACCTCGCGCTCGGCTGGCTTCTCGTGTCGCTGATCGTGCGTGCGCTGGACGCCGAATCAGGTCGGCTGCGACGAGGACGGCTGCCAGCAGCACCGTCAGCCCGTAGGTGAGCCACAGGTTGGCGATCGGCGCCAGTCCGGCCAGGATTGCGACGCCGAGCCCCATGCGACCACGGACGGGCAGACAGAGGAGCCCCAGGCTGAGGGCCACTCCGACGCCGCGGTTCCACGTGTCGCGCAGCGCGGGATCGGCGGTCGGGCCGATCAGGATCCCGGTGGGCGGAATCTGCACGCCGAGGGTGGCGAGGAAGTCAGCCGGGAACCCGGGCCCCAGCCAGATGAGCGCCAGGACGGCCTGGATGCCGAGACCTGCCGCCAGCCAGCGGAGTGTGCGCCAGCGCCGTTCGCGGAGCGCCGGCGCGGCAAGCACGATCGGCCACAGCTTTGTGCCCACCGCCAGCGCCAGCAGGATGCCGCTCGCGCGGTCACGCCCGCTGAGATGCGCCCACGCCGCGCCTGCGACCAGCGCAAGCACGAGGTAGTTATTGGTGCCCAGGTGCAGGCCCTCGAGATAGGCCAGCGTGAGTGACATCGGCCCGAGGACCAGCCCGGCCCACAGGAGAGGCATCGGAAGCTCGAGGATCCACAGGGCCACGA
>JALYXZ010000011.1 GCA_030946825.1 Chloroflexota bacterium
CGTTCATCATCATGAGCATGGCCGGCTCTCCGACCGCCGTGCCGGCAACCGGCAGAACGCCTAGGCAAGCAGCATGGCACCACCGATAAGGGCTACAAGTAGTCTACGCGGTGGCCGGTTCATTGGCCCCATCCCCGATCCCTTCACGGACGGTCGGCCTTAGAGCGGCTCTAAATGGCGACGGTCGCGTAACTCCGCCCTGGCCGGTGATTCGGCTACGCGGCTGTTGCGTACTAGGACTGAGAGTGCCGCGAAGAGAGCGACTCAGCTGTGACCAGCGCCGCGGGAGACAGATCAACGTCGTCGAAGCCTCAGGGTTCGACGAGGTTAGGAAGCAAACCACAGTATTGCGGAGGGTTACGACCACGCGCGGATGGTCGAGACCGACGATTCCGTGGGCTGCCCGGTCGGCCTATGAAGCCGGCTCGTGCTTGTATGGAGACGGCATGGTGCGAGGGGCGATGACCCGGCTGCTGCGACGCCGCCCTGGCGCGGGTCGTGGGCGGATGGACCGCAGGCTGACGACCGTGGCGCTGGTGCTCGCGGTGTCGGGGCTTTCGCTCGGTATCGGCTCGGTGACCCACGCTGCGGAGCGACCGATGAAGGTGGCGCTGATCGTGGGACCGGTGGGCGAGCAGCTGACGCCGGTCTACATCGGGTTCGCACAGGAGGCGGCCAAGGCCGCCGTCGCCCAGGGCGCGACGGTCGCCCGCGCCTACTCACCGCAGGCGACGCCCGACAAGGTGCTGGCGGCGGTCCGCGATGCCGACATCGTCGTCTACCTCGGTCACGGCGTCGGTTTTCCGAATCCATATTCCGCCCTGCCGCTTCCGGATCGGACCAACGGCTGGGGTCTCCAGGGACCCAAGGCGCGCGGGACGAACGAGGATTCCTGGCGCGACGGGACGCTGGCCTACTTCGGCGAGGAATGGATCGTGGCCCATGCGCGGCCAGCGCCCGGCTTCGTGATGATCTACTCGAATGCCTGCTACGCACCCGGTGCGGGCGAGGGTGGCTACGCCCAGGCGTCGCCCGAGGTAGCTGCGGCGCGGGTTGCGAATTATGCACGGCCGGCATTCGCGCTCGGCGCGTCGGCCTATTTCGCGACCGACTTCAGCGCCGGCGCGGCGCAGCTGGTGGGGTCGATACTGCGCGATCCGTCGCGCAACTATGGGCAGATCTTTGCCAGCGATCCCCGCTTCGTACCCACCGCCCTGCAGCGGCACCCTCTGGCTGGCGCGCCGGGACGGGAGGTGTGGCTGCATCGATCGCCCTACCTGAATGGCATCACCGACTACTGGTATGCCTTCGCCGGCAACCCTGCGCTCGCCCCGCGCACGGGCTGGACCAGCTCGGCCAGTCAACGGGTCAGCGCGCCAGCGGGCCCCCCGCCGAACGAGGTGGTCGGCATCGCGAGTCACTACTCCTTCACTCGGGGATTCGAGGAGCGCCCAACGGTGGGGCTTCCTGACGCGCTTGGGGGCCGCGCCACGCTGTCCGTCAATGGTTGGGTCGTCGTCTGCGCCGACCGCTGCGCACGCATCCCGGTCGTGGACTCCTGTCCCTGCTACTGGGGAACGCCCGACGAGCGCGTCGTCAACCTGTCTGAGGCGGCGTGGAGCCTGGTGTCGAGCGCGCCCCTCGAAAAGGGGCTGATCCGGGTGACCGTCTATCTGGACGGGCGCTACCCCCCTCGAGCCGTACGGCAGCCGGCTCCGAGCGGCTGAACGAAACCGGTCCGCCACTGCAGGATCCCTCGCCCCACGCCGAACCGACCCGTCTCGCCGGCCGTCGTCATGCTTCGGCAAAGCGCCGCCACGGCCCTAGCCGGCCTCAACCGGCGTCAGGCGACCTCAGCCGGCGTCATCGGTATACTCAGCCGAGCCATGCCGGACGATCGCATCATCACCAAGGTGCAGCTGCAGCGGCCGCAGATCGACGCGGACCTCGAGCTCCTCCGGGACCAGGACCTGCTCAACGAGGAGCACCTGCGCCGGATGGACCAGGTGCTGTTGCGCCGGAACCTGGATCACGCCCGGATCTTCAGCCGCAAGCTCTCGCTGGAGCTACAGCAGTACGTGCATCTCTACACGCCGGAGGCGAACGAGCTGCGGCGGCGAATCGAGAAATACATGGTCATGGAGCGCATGATCGAGCGCGAGATGGCCCGGCGGCACGCCTACTGAGCGGCCGCCTCCCTACCGGACGGAATCCGGCCGTCTGAGCCCCCGATGTGGAAATGTGGGGACCCCGGCGCCGTCGATTGTGGAAAACGTCGAGCGCCATCGAGGGAGGCACCCTCGGTGGTTCTGACCTGACCAATGCCGGCCGAGCTGGGCCGAGAGGGGCGCTTCCGGTCAAGACACCGAAGGCCGCGGTCAGCCGGTGACCCTGGGTGAGGCGAGCGTGTGCACTCCGCCGGCTCGAGCGGGCACGCCTGCGGGAATGACTGCTCGAACCCACTGCGCCAGGCGTTGCATCTCGAACAGCGAAAAGGTCAGGCCGTGCGCTCCGAGCTCGTCGGCGTCCCAGCCCTTGAACTCACGGTGAGCGGCAACGGCGCACATTTCGTCGTAGAGCTCCGGCCAGCCGACGTGCCGTCTGCGGTAGCAGAAGAGGATGAAGTCGGCGACCTCGGGCGGTGGCGCGCTGCCCGTCTGGCCACCATGGAGAGGTCGGTCGGGGGCCACCGGCGACCGCTCAGACATGGTTGGAGCCTCCTAGGTGGTGGATCGGCAATGACGGCATCCCAGCAAGAGTGGATGCCAAGGATAGGCACCGGGGCCGAATGGTAGGAGCCGGGTCAGGCCTGCGGTAGTCATTTCGTCCACCAACTTATCCACATTCTTTTCCACAGCGG
>JALYXZ010000039.1 GCA_030946825.1 Chloroflexota bacterium
GGCTCCGGCCAGCTGATCTACACCTTCGCGGAGGGCAACGCCGGGATGCGTGCGCTGCTCGGCGGCAAGGGCGCGGGACTGGCGGAGATGACCAACGCGGGGCTGCCGGTGCCGCCGGGCTTCACGGTCACCACCGAGGCCTGCAACGCGTACTACGCCAACCACCGCCAGCTGCCGCCGGGGCTGTGGGACGGCGTGCTGGTGCACATGAAGAAGCTGGAGTCGGCCACCGGCAAGGGTTTTGGCGAGCCGAGCAATCCGTTGCTGGTCAGCGTCCGATCCGGAGCCGCGTTCAGCATGCCGGGGATGATGGACACCGTCCTGAACCTGGGGCTCAACCCCGAGACGGTCACCGGGCTGATCGCCCTGACCGAGAACGAGCGCTTCGGGTACGACGCGCTGCGCCGCTTCATCGCCATGTTCGGCCGCATCGTGCTCGACATCGAGGCCGCCGCCTTTGACCAGCCACTCGAGGCGATGAAGGAGGAGCGCGGCGCCAGGACCGACACCGATCTCGCGGCCGGCGACCTGCGGGAGCTGGCCGATCGGTATCGGCAGATCGTGCGCGAGCGCACGGGCGAGGACTTCCCGACCGATCCGTATCGGCAGTTGGAGCTGGCGGTGCGCGCGGTCTTCGACAGCTGGTTCGGCAAGCGCGCCCACGACTACCGCGAGTTCAACAAGATCCCGCACGACCTGGGCACCGCGGTGAACATCGTGACCATGGTGTTCGGCAACATGGGCGCCGATTCCGGCACCGGCGTGGCCTTCACCCGCGACCCGAACACCGGCGCCAGGGAGATCTACGGCGAGTACCTGACCAACGCCCAGGGCGAGGACGTGGTGGCCGGCATCCGGACGCCGGCCAAGATCAGCCAGATGCGCGACGAGCTGCCGGAGGTGTATCGGCAGTTCGAGGAGATCGCGGAGCGCCTAGAGCGCCATTACCGCGATGTCCAGGACCTGGAGTTCACCATCGAGCGCGGGACGCTCTACATGCTCCAGACCCGCTCCGCCAAGCGGACCGCGCCGGCCGCGGTGAAGATCGCGGTCGACATGGTGGGGGAGGGGATCCTGAGCCGCGGGGAGGCGCTCCAGCGAGTCGAGCCGGCGCAGATCGTCCAGCTCCTGCTGCCGCGCTTCGACGAGTCCGCCAAGCAGGGCGCCAAGGACCGATTCCTGGCCAAGGGCCTCAACGCGTCGCCGGGGGCGGCGACCGGGCGCGTGTACTTCGACCCGGATCGCGCCGTGGAGGCCAAGGAGCGGGGCGAGCCGGTGATCCTGGTCCGCATCGAGACCAGCCCGGACGACGTGCACGGCATGCTCGCCTCGCGTGGCGTGCTCACGGCCCGCGGCGGCGCAACGTCCCACGCGGCGGTGGTCGCGCGCTCGCTGGGCCTTCCCTGCGTGGCCGGCGTCGAGTCGCTGCGGATCGAGTACGCCGCGCGCTCGATGCGCGCCGGCGAGGCGACCGTCGCCGAGGGCGACACGATCAGCATCGACGGCACCACAGGCGAGGTGTACGCGGGCGAGCTGCCGACCATCGAGGCGCGCTTCGAGGACGAGCATGACCTGGCGACGCTGCTCGGCTGGGCCGACGGCGTCCGGCGGCTCCAGGTCTGGGCCAACGCGGACTACCCGCGCGACGCGGAGCGTGCCCGCGCCTTTGGCGCGCAGGGCATCGGTCTGTGCCGCACCGAGCACATGTTCTTCGAGGAGAATCGGCTGCCGACCGTGCGTCGCATGATCCTCAACGCCAATCGGGCGACCGAGGCCAAGCGGCGTTCCGCGGACGGCTCCGCCGGTGGGGCTGCCGCCCTGTCGACCGATGACGCCGAGGCGGTCTCAATCTTCGACGCCGCCTTGGCCAAGCTCGAGCAGCTGCAGACCGATGACTTTGCCGGACTCTTCCGCGCCATGGACGGCCTGCCGGTGGTGATCCGGCTCATCGATCCGCCGCTGCACGAGTTCCTGCCGTCGTACGACACGCTCCTCGAGGAGGTCACCCGGCTGCGGACCCTGCTGGGCGAGGGCGCCTCGGAGGGCGCCGATGCCGTCGCCGATGACGGGCCGGAGGTGGTGCATCGCGCGCTGGTGAAGGTGTTCGGAGAGAAGGACGCCGCGCGTGCGATGAAGCTCCTGCCGCGCCGAGGCAGCGCGGGTGACGCGCCCGACGCCGATCGGTCTGCCATGCGGGCGCAGCTCGCCGAGAAGGAGGAGCTGCTGCACGCCGTCGAGGCGATGCGAGAGCAGAACCCGATGCTCGGGCTGCGTGGCTGCCGCCTGGGCCTGATGATCCCCGACATCGTGAAGATGCAGACGCGCGCCATCCTGGCGGCCGCGGCTCGGGTCGCGGCCGAGGGAGTCAAGCCGCTCCCGGAGATCATGATCCCGCTCGTCGGCCACGTGAACGAGCTGCGCGAGACGCGCGAGATCCTCGAGGGCGAGGTGGCGCGCATCATCGAGGCCAGCGGGCAGCAGGTGGACTACAAGTTCGGCACCATGATCGAGGTGCCGCGCGCCGCGCTCACCGCCGGCGAGATCGCCGGCTCGGCGGAGTTCTTCAGCTTCGGCACCAACGATCTGACGCAGATGACGTTTGGCTACAGCCGCGATGACGCTGAAGGCAAGTTCCTGCTCCAGTACGTGGACCGCAAGATCCTCCCCGAGAACCCGTTCCAGGTCCTCGACCGCGATGGCGTCGGGCAGCTGGTCCGCCTCGCCACCGAGCTCGGCCGCGGCGCGCGACCCAACCTAAAGGTCGGCATCTGCGGCGAGCACGGCGGCGATCCGTCGAGCATCGCCTTCTGCCACGAGGTCGGACTCGATTACGTGTCGTGCTCCCCGTTCCGCGTCCCCGTCGCGCGGCTGGCCGCTGCGCAGGCGGCGCTCAGCTCGGCGTCGGGTGAGGCGCGCGACCGGTAGCTGAGGCGCCGCACCCGGTGCGTACCGCCCCCGGCCGCGCACCCGGCTCGCCGCTTACCGACCGGAGAGCTGATCCTCCAGTGGCCGCCCGATCAGCCAGTGATGCCCGAACGGATCCTGCACCCGCCCCTGTCGCATGCCGTATGGCTGGTCCTCCACCGGGAAGATCAGCTCCGCACCGGCATCGATCGCGCGACGTGCCACGCCATCGGGGTCCGCAACATACAGGCTGATTCGAACCGATGTGCCGCCCAGCGTCTCCGGGCTCAGGTTGCCGACCTGCGGCGCCTCGTCCACCAC
>JALYXZ010000040.1 GCA_030946825.1 Chloroflexota bacterium
GACTTCCGGATGATGGCGGAGGTGCTGCGCAGGAGGTTCGCGCGCGCCGCGCGCCTCCGGTCCGAGACGGGAGCCTTGTCGCTCGCGGAAGTCGGCGCGGACGAAGTCCCCGAGGATGACGGGCGGCCCGATGACCGTGGACCCGATGATCGTGAGCCGGAGGACCGAATGTCGATCGGAGCGGGCGAGGGAGCTTCGGGTGCCGCCCTTCAGCCGGACGCGATGCGGGAGACCGGCTGGGCGCTGCCGGACCTGGTGATCGTGGATGGCGGGAAAGGGCAGCTCTCGGCCGCCGTGGGCGTCATGCGCGAGCTCGACCTCCGCGACGTCCCCCTCGCCGGGCTGGCCAAGCGCTTCGAGGAGCTGCACCTGCCGGGTCGCGCTGCTCCGGTCGTGCTGCCGCGCACCTCCCAGGGCCTGTACCTCGTTCAGCGCATTCGTGACGAGGCACATCGGTTCGCGATCACGTATCACCGCACCGTCCGCGGCCGCCGAGCCCTGCACAGCGTCTTCGACGAGGTGCCGGGCATCGGGCCGGCACGCAAGCGAGCCCTGCTGAAGCGGTTCGGCAGCGTGCGCCGCCTGCGAGAGGCATCGGTCGAGGAGGTGGCCGAGACGCCGGGCGTAAACCGCGACCTCGCCGAGCGGCTGAAGAGTTACCTGGCGCGCGAGGGAATGCTGGCCTAGCCCGCCGACCGGGGTCGCTGACCGGGCGGCAGTCTGCCGCCGAACGGCCGCCGCCGAGGCTCCCTCGCCTTGCGACTGCCGGGTGGCGTACCTATACTGGCGCCGCCCGCCGCCGAGGAGCGGCGGCTTTGGTGTCCGCTGCCTGTAAGCCTCGAGATCGGGACACCGTTCGCCGACGAAAGGATCTTCTCGCCGAACCATGACCTGGCGCCGCATGGCTCCCTGGGTGATCCTCGTGATCATCGTGGTCGCCGCCTTCATCGACATGCCGCGCAAGACGCTCGGGGTGACCTGGTTGCCGAACAAGGTGGCCGGCATCGGATTCCGGACCGTCCTCGGCCTCGACCTGCAGGGCGGGATCCGCGTCACGCTGCAGGCACAGCCGCAGCCGGGGGCGACGGTGACCAGCGAGGACATGGACATCGCTCGCAACATCATCGAGCAGCGGGTCGGCGGGATAGGGGTCTCGGAGCCGCAGGTGCACACCGAGACCAGCAACACCGGGCAGCGGCGGATCGTGGTCGAGGTACCCGGGGTCAGCAACGAGAGCCAGGTCCGCCAGCTCGTCGGCTCCACCGGGCAGCTGCAGTTCATCGACCCCAAGGGCCAGCAGCTCGCCGATGGGCAGGATGTGCGGCCCCTGATCCAGAAGGGCACGGTGCGCGTCCTGTTCGACGGTGGTGAGATTCAGCCGGGAAGCGTGGCGCCGGAGACCGACCAGGGCGGCCAGCTCGGCGTCAGCTTCACCCTGAAGGACAAAGGCAAAGCGACCTGGTGCGCCTTCACGACCGCCAACGTCCAGAAGCCGGGTCCGATCGCCCTCGACGGCAAGATCATCACCACGCCCACCATCCAGAGCGCGATCTGCGGCGGGCAGACGATCATCACCGTCGGGTCGGGCAGCACGACCGCCGAGGCACAGCGGACGAGCCTGTACAACACGCTCCGTTACGGAGCCCTGCCGGTGTCGCTCTCCGAAGTAGGGGTCGACAGCGTGGCGCCCACGCTCGGGGCGCACTTCTTGACCCAGGCGCTGGTGGCCGGCGCGATCGGCCTCTTCCTGGTCCTGCTGTTCATGATCGGCAACTACCGGCTGCCCGGCGTGTTGGCCGCGCTGGCCCTGGTCTTCTACACGCTGGTCAACTACGCGATCTTCCGGCTCATCCCGGTGACCCTGACGCTCGCCGGCGTGGCGGCCTTCATCCTTTCGATCGGCATGGCGGTTGACGCCAACATCCTCATCTTCGAGCGGATGAAGGAGGAGATCCGCGCCGGGAAGACGCTCGGGCCGGCCATCGAGGCGGGGTTCAACCGGGCCTGGTCGAGCATCCTCGACTCCAACGTCAGCTCGATTCTCGTCGCGTCCTGGCTTTACTGGCAGGGCACCACCGTCGTCCGTGGCTTCGCCCTGGTGCTGATCATCGGCGTGCTGGTCTCGATGTTCAGCGCGGTGACGGTGACGCGCACCATGCTTCGCTACGTCGTGCGCACCGAGTGGGGACGGCGGCTGGCCCTCTACCACGTGGAGCGCTGACCGATGTACGACATCGTCGGCAAGAAACGTTGGTACTTCCTGTTCAGCGCCATCCTGACCGTGCCGGGCCTGGTCTTCATCCTGCTCGGCGGCCTGAAGCCCTCCGTCGATTTCACCGGCGGCACCGTGTGGCAGGTGCGCTATGCGAGCAACCCGAGCCCGGCCGCCGTGCGCGCCACGCTTGTCAGCCTCGGGCACCCTGAGGCGACGGTGCGGTCGCTCGCCGACGGCTACCTGGAGATTCGCACCGCGCCCGTCGATCTCCTCCCGTCCCGGGTGCCCTCTCCGCTACCCTCGGCGAGCGCCGTGGCACCCGCGGCATCATCGAGCGTGAAGCCGACGGCCACGACCCGTCCGACTCCCACACCCCGTCCGAGCCCGATCGGCAGCCCGGCGGCCAGTCCTGTGCCGGGAGCGGTCAGCCAGGGCACTCCCTTCGCGGAGCTGGAGAAGGCGCTGGAGAACCGATACGGGGCGGCGGCCGGCGGCAAGCCGAGGAGCGTCACCACCGTCGGCCCGAT
>JALYXZ010000058.1 GCA_030946825.1 Chloroflexota bacterium
GCGTCCCGCTGCCGCAGCTGCCGCGGCTCCCGAGGGCAGCGACGCCAGCGGGCGGGGGAGCGCCTTTCGTTCGGGCCCGCCGCAGGGCGACGGCGTGACCGTCGTCGAGCCGATGATTTTCGAGCATTCGCGTTCCGGCCGCCGAGCGGTGCGTTTCCCGCCGCCCTCGGCCGCCGCGCGCCAGGCCGCCGCCTCCCAACCGGCAGTCCCCGACTCGCTCCGGCGCCGCGCCGCCCCGCGTCTGCCCGAGGTCAGCGAGCTCGACCTGGTACGCCACTTCAACCGCCTCTCGCACCTCAACTTCGCGATCGACCTGGGGTTCTATCCCCTCGGCTCGTGCACCATGAAATACAACCCCAAGGTGAACGAGTGGGCGGCCCATCTCCCCGGGTTCGCGGATTCGCACCCGCTCGATCCCGCGCCGCTGAGCCAGGGGAGCCTGGAGCTGCAGTGGCTGCTCGCTGAGCTGCTCAAGGAGGTGAGTGGCTTCGCCGCAGTCTCCCTCCAGCCGGCGGCCGGGGCCCACGGCGAGCTGACGGGGATGCTGATGACGCGCGCCTACCACGCCTCGCGAGGCGAAGGCGAGCAGCGAACGACGGTGCTGGTGCCGGACAGCGCGCACGGCACCAACCCCGCGACCGCCTCGATGGTCGGCTACGCCACGGTCACGATTCGGTCGAACGAGCGTGGCGGAATAGATCTCCAGGCGCTCCGGGAGGCGCTGGGCCCCGAGACCGCCGCGCTGATGATCACGAACCCGTCGACGCTGGGCATCTTCGAAGACCAGATCGACCAGGTCATCGCCGCCGTGCACGAGGCGGGTGCGCTGGCGTACATGGATGGGGCCAACCTGAATGCAATCCTCGGTCGCTTTCGCGCCGGCGAGGCCGGGTTCGACCTGATGCACTTCAACCTGCACAAGACGTTCAGCACGCCGCATGGCGGTGGCGGCCCGGGTGCCGGCCCGGTCGGCGCCTCGGACCGACTGGCGCCCTTCCTGCCGTCGCCCCTGCCGCTGCTCGAGGAGGGCGATCCGACCGAGGTGCGTCGCAATGCGTGGAGCGGTCGCTCCACGCCGGGCGCGCGCTTTGCCCTCGAGCAGCCGGACGCTCGCCCGACGAGCATTGGCAAGGTGCGGGCCTACACCGGGAACTTCGGCACGCACGTGCGCGCCTACGCCTACATCCGGAGCAACGGCGCAGACGGACTCCGGACCGTCAGCAATGATGCGGTTCTGGCCGCCAACTACCTGCGTGTCCGCCTTTCAGACGCCTACGAGCTGCCGTATGACCGCATCTGCAAGCACGAGGTGATCTTCAGCGGCCGGCGCCAGAAGCGTGCAAACGGCGTCACCACCCTGGATATCGCCAAGGCCCTCCTCGACGAGGGGATCCACCCGCCCACGATCTACTTCCCGTTGATCGTCGAGGAGGCCCTGATGATCGAGCCGACCGAGACCGAGTCGCTGGAGACGCTCGAACGCTTCGTGGAGGTCATGCACGACATCGCCCGCCGCGCCAGCGAGGATCCCGCAGCCCTCCGCGCGTCGCCGCGCCACACGCCGGTCGGGCGCCTGGACGAGGCCGGAGCGGCGCGACGGCCAGATCTCCGGTACCGCTTCCCGGACGGGTCTGACTCCGCAGCCGCCGGCCCGACTGAACCATGAGCGCACGGAGCGGGTAGTATCGGTACCGAGCGGCGGACCGAACACGGGGTGCCAGTGCCAACGACGCGGCCGGACGGGCTCGTCGAACGGATGCAGTCGGGCGACATCGACGCGTTCGAGGAGTTCTTCAACACCTACAAGCGACCGATCTACGTGACGGCGCTCGCGATCACGCGCGACCCGTTCCTGGCAGAGGAGATCCTCCAGGATTGCTTCGTCAAGGCCTATCGCGTCCGACACCGGCTGCGCCGGGACGTGTCACCCCTGCCGTGGTTGCAGCGTGTCGCGACCAACCTGTGCTACAGCCGGATCTCCCGCCGTCGGGCGCTCGGAGAGCCGATCACGGCGCTGATCACCAACCTGGTGACCGATCTCACCTCGCGGCCGGATCAGGTCGCGGAGTCAAAGGAGATCATCGAGACGCTCCAGCGCGGCATCGACGCGTTGCCGCCCAAGCAGCAGACCGCCATCGTGCTCTACTACCTGCACGGCTACTCTCTGGCGGAGTCGGCGGAGATCGCGGCGTGCAACGTCGGCACCATGAAGTCCCGCCTTCACTATGCGCTCAGGGCGCTCCGTGGGCTGCTGCCCGTCGAGCGCCGGGCGCCGGTCCCGCACACCACCTCGCTCGCCGCGGATGAGCTGCCGTAGGATCAGCCGCGAGCTGCTCGAGCGCTTCCGCTTCGGCGACCTCGATGCTCGATCGGCACCCCATCTCGAGCACCTCGACCTGTGCGCCGCGTGCCGCACGGCGGTGGGCGTCGACCGCGCGCTGGTCCATCAGCTGCAGCGCGCCCTGAGGGCGCGGGTCGCCGATCATTCGCCGTCCGAGGGGGCCTGGGAGGGGATCCGGCGCCGCGCACTGGCAGACTCGCCCGCGGCGGGCTGGCACCAGAGCTTCTTCCGATGGGCGCGCCTGGCACCTGCGGCGGCCGCGATGGCGGTCATGGTGGTGGCGGTCGCCGGGGCGCGCGTTGCCGATCGGCCCGGTGCATTCCAAGGACGCGCGCTCGCGGGGAGCTGGCCGGGCCTGGGCTTCCAGGAGCGGGCGTCGAACGATCCTGATCCGCTGCACGCTGACGGGTGGTGGCTGAGGTACGCGACCCCGCAGGCCGGTCCGCCGAGGAGCGGTCTGACCGCCTACACCGATCCCGGCTCGGAATGGATCAGCCGTCCCGTCTCGAAGCCGAGCTCCGGCCTGACGCGGTGACCCCGGCGACCTCGCGGATTGGCCGGGGTACGGCCCTGCTCGCAGCCGGGCTGCTCGCCCTCGGCGGCTGCAGCCTGCCGGCTTCGGACGCCTCCAACGGCCCGAGCAGCTCGGGGGTGCGCCCGCGCCCGTCGAGCGCAGCGCCTGTGTCGATCAGCGTGACGGTGCCCCCGGTTCCCGGCCCGGTGAAGCCGTTCCGCGGGGAGATGCGTCAGCATGTCTACGTCGCGGCCGGGATGGTCTCCATGTACTTCGAGCTGCGCAACGTGGGCACGGAGCCGGTCACCTTCCTGAACACCCTGTACGACTACGAGCCGACACAGCTCTACACCCCTGCGGTCCGTCTCGAGTGGCAGGAGGGCGGAAACGCGGTCTACAGCCGCGCCGGCCGCTTCTTCCCCAGCCCGGCGGTCGTCAAGCCCGGACAGACCGCGGTGTACCTGATGGGTGGCCAGCCGCTCAGCGGCTCGGGAACTGCGGGCAACCTGGTGACGCACATCAAATACTGTCCGACGCGCGGCATGAACGACGTGCCGGGCATCCCGCTGCAGGTCGCGCAGCTCGCCTGGCGTGGCGGCTTCGGCGGCGACGTGCTCGTGACCGGCACCCTCACCGAGACGGAGGGCGCCAACCGCGCCAAGGCCCCGACGGTCGGCGTCGCATTCTTCGATCGGACCGGCGCATTCATCGGTGCGGTGGTGGCCGCCAACCAGGGCGTCGCCGTAGGCCCACGCGCGTCGCGCCGGTTCGAGCTGGCCGGTGCCGGCGTCAACGTCGAAGCCATCGCCAGGGCGGTCGGATATGCCTTCATCCCATGAGAACGGCGCAGGCTTGACGCGCGCCCGAAATGACCTCGGAATGAACCATTCGCGCAGCGAATCGGTAGTTGTCGGTAAGTCGAGTCGACGGCTGGGGTGCTGTGGTTCCTTGACGCAACGTTCATCCGCGGGCAATCATTTGCCGGCCGTTGATTCCGGATCGCTTCTCGCTGCGCTTTGGCGCCCCTTCGTTCGCGGGGCGAGCGAATGGACGCCAACGCCCAGTTGACTGGCTGCCGCAGCCACGGAGACGGAGGAGAGGAGGTCGAACCCGCGACCATCGTCACGTCATAGCTCGACGGTGACCGGCTGGAGCCTCGAAGGGCTCGAGCTCATGACGGTACCGATCTGCCGCGGACTCAGCGGCTCTCACTCACGCCGAACAGGCGAAAGGAACGTGTATGTGGCTTAAGAAGTCGTTCGCCATCCTGGTGGTCCTGGGCTTAATCCTGGCCGCCTGCGGTGGTACCCAGGGGAGCAACTCCCCATCCGCCAACGCCTCGGGCAGCGGCACGGCCAGCGGGCCCCAGATCCTTCACGTCGACATGGGCGGTGAGCCGCCGAGCCTCGACCCGACCCAGGCGACCGACAGCGCGTCGATCACCGTGCTGCGGTCGATCACCGCAACGCTTGTCTACTTCGACAAGCAGCTGAACGTCGTGCCCTGGCTCGCCAAGAGCTGGGATGTCGCGCCGGACGGCCAGAAGATCACCTTCCACCTGCAGGACAACATCAAGTACAGCAACGGCGATCCGATCGTTGCCGGTGACTTCGTCTTCAGCTGGAAGCGCCTCGTCGACCCGCGCAATGCGGCCGGCTACGGCTACATCATGGCCGATGTCAAGGGCGGCAGCGACCTGCTCGCGGCCGACCCCAAGAAGGATGCCGCCAAGATCGACGGCATGCTGGCCAAGTTCGGCGTCTCCGCCCCGGATGACAAGACATTCGTGGTCGAGCTCGCCAAGCCGGCGGCGTACTTCGTGTACATCGCCAGCCTGTACGGCACCGTGCCGCTCGAGAAGAAGTGGGTCAGCCAGAAGGGATTCACCGAGGCCAAGAACTACGTCGGCTCCGGCCCGATGAAGCTCACCCAGTGGCAACACAACGCCAAGATCGTCCTCGAGCCGAACCCGAACTGGAACCCGGCCATCTCGGCCGCGGAGGGTGGCGCACCCAAGATCCAGCAGATCCAGTACTCGATGATCACCGACCCCGCCGCGAGCCTCGCCGCCTATGAGGCGAACGAGCTCGACATCGGGGCTCCTCCGTCGCAGGAGGTGAGCCGGATCCAGAATGATCCCAAGCTCAGCAAGCAGGTGATCCAGGGCGCGACGCTGAACATCACCTACTTCGGGTTCGACCTCAAGAACCCGACCGGTTTGTTCACCAAGAGCGTCACCGCTCGCAAGGCCTTCAGCGAGGCGATCAACAAGAAGCAGATGATGGCGGTCGCCTTCTCGGGCATCGGCGTCGTCGCGGACAGCCTGGTCCCGCCCGGAATGCCGGGTCACCAGGACACCGCGTTCATCCCGTATGACCTCGCCAAGGCAAAGACCGACTTCGAGGCCGGCCTCAAGGAGGCGAACCTGACGAAGGCGGACCTGAAGCTCCAGATCGGTTACAACACCGGCGCCAACTGGGAGAACAAGGTCGCCTTCATGGCGGAGCAGTGGCGAACTGCGTTCGGTGTCGAGGTCAAGCCGGTTGGGCTCGAGTGGGGCGCGTATCTCGATCGGCTCTCGAAGGATCCGTTCGACATCTTCCGCCTCGGTTGGGGCGCGGACTACCCGCACCCGAACAACTTCCTGACCGACCTGATCAGCTGCAAGTCCACGAACAACAACATGGGCTACTGCAACAAGCAGGTCGATGACCTCCTTGCGCAGGCAGCAACCAAGCCGAAGCTCGAGGATCAGCTCCCCCTGTACAACCAGGCCCAGGAGCTGGTGATGAAGGATGCTCCGATCATCCCGATTCGCTTCGGGCAGCGGTTTGCCCTGGTCAAGCCGTGGGTCCAGAACCTGGTCCCCACCTCCCAGGACAGCCAGATCACCGGCGAGAACTTCTTCGCGTGGGTCAGCATCGCTCCCCACTGAGTCCTCGCTGAGACGAACGCTCGTCGGGCGGGCCGGTCTTTCCGGTCCGCCCGACGGCCACGGTTACCGAAAGCGAGGGTTTCGGGCACCGCGGCCGTCGCATACACTCACCGCCAACAAAGCTCCCCGCGACAATCGACAATCGACAATCGACAATCGATCAGCGATAGAGGAGTCGGGTCGTGCTCGGCTACATCATCCGTCGGGTGCTCTGGATCATCCCGGTCCTGTTCGTCGTCTCGGTCATCACCTTCGGCCTGATGCATTCCGCTCCGGGAGGCCCGTGGAGCCGCGAGAAGAAGCTCCCGGATGCCACCGTCGCCGCCCTGAACGCGAAGTACGGCCTCGACGACCCGATCCCGATCCAGTACCTGAAGTGGGTCGGCGGCCTGCTCCACGGCGATCTCGGTCCCTCGTACAAGTACCTGGATCGCAGCGTGAACGACATCGTGGCCGACGGCATCGGCACCACCGTCCAGCTCGGCATCCAGGCCTTCCTGCTGTCGGTGATCATCGGCATCCCGCTGGGGGTGATCGCCGCGCTGCGCCACAACGGGATCCCGGACTACCTCGCCACGCTGGTGTCGGTGCTCGGCATCTGTACGCCCAGCTTCGTGGCGGCCATCCTGCTGCTCGTCATCTTCAGCGTCTGGCTGAAATGGCTGCCGACCTTCGGCTGGGACTCGCCTGCCAACTGGATCCTTCCCACCGTGGCGCTGGCCCTCTTCCCGATTGCCCAGATTGCGCGCTACACCCGTGCCTCGATGCTGGAGGTGACCCGCAAGGACTACGTGCGCACCGCGCACAGCAAGGGCCTCCGCGAGGGGAGCATCGTCGTCGTCCACATGATCCGCAACGCGCTGATCCCGGTGGTCACCATCCTGGGGCCGATCCTGGCGTTCCTGATCACCGGCTCGTTCATCATCGAGTTCGTGTTCAGCATTCCGGGCATCGGCCGGTACTACGTGACCAGCATCGGGCAGCGTGACTACGGCGTGATCATGGCCATGACCATGATCTTCGCGGTTGCCATCGCGGTCATGAACCTGATCGTGGACGTGCTGTACGCCTACATCGACCCGCGGATCCGGTACAGCTAGGAGGAAGGCCGAGCGATGGCGAACACCACCCAGGCACTCGAGGCGCCCGCCGCCGCACGCGCCAAGCCGTCGGCCAGCCTGTGGAGCGACGCGCTCCGCCGGCTGCTGCGCAACCGGCTCGCGATCGTGGGCGGCGTGATCGTCCTCGGGCTGCTGCTGATCGCGATCATCGGACCGTATATCGCGCCATTCCCGTACCAGGCGCAGGACCTCGACGCGGTGACCCTGACCGGAGGCCCGGTGGCTCCCTTCCGGGGTGCGCACATCCTGGGCACCGATGCGCTGGGCCGCGACCTGCTCAGCCGGCTGATGGACGGGGCACAGATCAGCATGACCGTCGCGATGGTGGTCCAGATCGTGGTCCTGTTCATCGGTGTGCCGGTCGGCGCCGCGGCCGCCTGGTTCGGCGGTCGGACCGACAGCTTCCTGATGCGCTTCACCGATGTGATCTATGCGTTCCCCGACCTGCTGTTCATCATCCTGTTGGGCGTCGCCTTCCGGGAGACGTTCTTTGGCCAGGCCATGAACGGGTTGCTGCTCGTGTTCGTCGCCATCGGCATCGTCTCGTGGGTGACCATGGCCCGGCTCGTCCGCGGTCAGCTGCTGTCGCTCAAGGAGACCGAGTTCGTGGAGGCGGCGCGCGCCATCGGCGTGTCCGACTTCAAGATCGTGACCCGCCACCTGCTGCCGAACGCCATCGGTCCGGTGATCGTGGCGGTCACTCTCGGCATTCCGAGCGCGATCCTGTCCGAGGCGACGCTGGCCTTCATCGGCATCGGTGCGCAGGCGCCCCGCGCGTCGTGGGGAAGCCTGATCGCGGATGGGCAGAACTACATCCGCTCACAGCCGCACCTGGTGATCTTCCCGGCGATCGCCATCGCGCTGGCACTCCTAAGCTTCACCTTCCTGGGCGACGGTCTCAGGGACGCGCTCGACCCGAAGCTCAAGGGGAAGCAGTAACTTGACGTTGTCTGACGACCGGAGCCGGCTCGGCAGCCCGGCGGTGACCGAGCTGCCCGCAGACGTCACGATCGCCACCGAAGAGGGCCGCCGCCTCGCCGAGCAGCTCGCCGACAACCGCCGGCA
>JALYXZ010000071.1 GCA_030946825.1 Chloroflexota bacterium
GCGTCCCCGAGGCTGTGCGCGATGTCGGTCGACAGCACGATGGTCTTCATGCCGGCGTCCGCGCAGGCGAGCGCGGTCGCGGCCGCAACGCTCGTCTTGCCGACACCTCCCTTACCGGTGTAGAGCAGGATCCGGGGCACGAGCAACTCTCCCCACGCGACGTGAATAGGCCGCGACGGCGAATAGCAGGCGCCACGGCGCCGCCATCGTACTCGTGCCGACGCGTGCCGCTCACCAGCGGTCTGCAGGGCCGGACGCCTGACTGGGCCGGTGGTTGACGCGGCTGCGAGAATCGGTGCTCGGCTCAACTCCGTCGCGCAGGCCGAACCCCCAGGCCTGCGCCTTCAGGGCAGACGGGATTGGGCCGTGATGGGTGGGGCGACCGCTGGGCACGCGCGTCGCCCCATTCAAACCCTTCCGGCATGCATCCTGCTCCCCGGACCGCTGACGCCCAGCGACCGAAGGAGGAATCCATGGCGAAGCGCGAAGAGATCGACACCGGAACGGACAAGCGCTACGTGCGCCGCGATGCGAAGGGTCGCTTCAGCGAGTCCGTCGACGTCGGCCGATCGCTCTCCCAGGACCAGCGCAAGAAGGCAAAGCACAGCGCGCCCAAGGGCCAGGGCGACAAGGGCGACTGAACTGCGGACTGAGCGCCGGGTTCGCGGGGGCCACGCCGGCCCCCGCTTTTTGCGTCACGCGGACGGTGCGTGCCGGCGAAGCGCTGGGCCTAGTTCACCAGGCGCCCGATGGCGTCACCGATGACCTGCAGCGGCCCGCCTTTGCCGTCTCCTCTACCGCCCGCGGCCGCCGCGCGCCGCAGGTCCCGCTCGACCTGGAGGCGCTGCCGATAGAGCACCTCCCACTCGTCGTACGGCACGCTGAGCGATGCGATTCGCTCGTCGATCGGCGAGAAGTCCGCCTCCGCCACACCGGCGTCGGCGATCTCGCGTAGCAGGTCCTCCACCTCCTGGGCCTCCTTGGAAGTGGTCAGGTGCGCCGCCGTGAAGGTGATGGTGCTGGCGATGGCGGCGCGGCTGCGTGCCACCGACAGCTTGTCGCCGCTGATGGCCACATCGGTCGGGTGAACGGTCACCTCCAGCTGCCGGTTCTGGAGAACGAGCAGCTTGTCGGGCACCAGCCGCTTGACGCTGCCACCGCCGACCGCCGCCAGCAGCTTGGAGGGGAGCTCCAGCACGACCGGAGCAGCGTGCCGCTCGATCGGCAGACCGGCACGATCGATGGCCGCCTCGACGTCATCGGCAACCTGATCGTAGCCGCCGGGCTTGACCATCACCGGAATATGCGCGTCCTCCCAGCGCTTGAAGATCGACCGCACCTTCCGCACCGGCGCGACGACGATCAGAAACAGCAGCACGAAGGCGAGAACGCCTGCATACGGATAGCCGCGCAGCACCTGCACACCGATGCTCAGGCCCTTCGGCCGGTCCTCGGGCGCGATGAGGAACAGGCCGCCGACGCCGACCGCAAGCGGCAGGATGATCGCCAGGATCAGCATCGCCAGGCGGATCCACGAGTCGGCGATCCAGCCCGGTTTCGGTACCCCCGCGACCAGGACGGTGCCGACGGCCGGCACGACGACGCCGATCAGCACCGCGACCCAGACCAGCGAGCCGAGCGCCACCGCCGACAGCAGCAGCTGCTTCGACTGCGGCACGCGTCCGAAGAGCATGACGCTCGCCCAGCCGAAGGCCATGTTCAGGAACTTGCCGACGAAGCGGCCAAGGAAAGCGAGAAGCGGGGCGAGAATCGCCATTCAAGATCCTCATCTGCCAGCGGCCGCCCGTGCATGTCTCGACGACGGGCGCATTGGCGGCCCCATCAAGCAACCCGCGTTCCACCCCGTGGCGTTCCCGGAGTAACGCAAGGCGCGATGGGTGTGGTCAGATGAGTGGTCGGGGCGAAAGGATTCGAACCTTCGACCTCCTGAACCCCATTCAGGTGCGCTACCAGGCTGCGCTACGCCCCGACTGATTCGTGCTCAGAATGAGCACCTAAACCGTGTTCTTGCGGTTTCGGGCTTGACCACAGCGCTTGCGACACACCATTATTCGGGATGCTGAGCTTCCGTCAACAGGAGTCGCCATGCCGAGGGCCAAGCCCCAAGCCGCACCGCAGTTTACCCTTCGCGCCGCCGCCAGTCACTTCGCCCGCGAGTTGCGCGCGACCAAGAGCCCGAAGACGGTCGAGACCTACGCGGCCGCGGTCGGCCGCTTCGCCGACTTCGCCGGGCAGCACGGCGTGGAGCAGGTGAGCGACGTCTCCCCCACCCTGATCCGCGACTGGCTGGCCGCCTTGCGCGATGCCGGCAACAGCGAGGGCACCCGCTTCAACCGCTACAACGGCCTGAAGGCCTTCCTGCGCTGGGCAGTCGCGGACGGCCAGCTGAAGGCCAACCCGATGGCCGCCATCCCGTCACCGAAGCCGGAGTCGAAGCCCGTCCCGGTGCTCAGCTCCGAGCAGCTCAGCGCGCTGCTGAAGGCGTGCCGCGGGACGGGCTTCGAGGAGATCCGCGACACCGCGCTGATCCGGCTGCTGATCGACACCGGCATGCGG
>JALYXZ010000076.1 GCA_030946825.1 Chloroflexota bacterium
ACGTTCTACGCACCGGGATCGCCGAGTTCATGGCGGAGATCAGCGACGAACAACTGGAGCAGAGCGCCGAACAGTCGGGCCGCGGGCCCGAGTACCTCGCCCTCCTGCGCCGCCTCAACCTGAAGTCGTACCTGATCGCGCCGATGGTTGGTAGCGAACGGACCGTCGGCGCGCTGACCCTCGTCTATGCAGAGTCCGGCCGCCACTACACCGCGTCCGATCTCCCCATCGCCGAGTTGCTGGCCCGACGTGCCGCAAGCGCCGTCGAGAACGCCGAGCTGTACGAGGCGGCCGCAGCCGGGGTGCGTACCCGGGAAAGCTTCCTGGCGATGGCGACGCACGAGCTGCTGACGCCGGTGACCGTCGTCCGCGGCTATGCCCAGTCGTTGGGCCGCCTGATCGAGCAGCGCCGGTCGGAGCCTCCACCGCACGGGGTGGGCGTGATCTCCGTTGAGGCGGACCGGCTGGCACTCACCAGCCAGCGTCTGGACACTGCCACCATCCGCCTCCAGCGGCTGGTGAATGACCTGCTCGACATCGGCAGCATCCAACGTGGGCGGCTGGAGCTGACCCGCGAGCGCGTCGACCTGACCGAGATGCTCAGGTCGATCGCCGAATCGGTCCGCATCCAGCAGTCCGAGGGTCGGTACTCGACCGATATCCGCCTCGAGCTCGAACTCCCGGCCGTTCCGGTCGTCGGAGACTGGGACCTGCTGCGCCTGGAGCAGGTGTTCCTGAACCTGGTCGACAATGCGCTCAAGTACTCGCCGCCGGACGGGAGCGTGCGGCTCTGGATGCAGCTCGAAGGGGAAGCGGCGCGGATCGTGATCGAGGATGAAGGAGTCGGCATCCCGGACGACCAGCTGGAGGTGATCTTCGAGCCGCTCTCCCGAGGCAGCAACGTGTGGCAGAGCGGGTTCCCGGGGTTCGGCATGGGCCTCGCGGTCTGTCGCGAGATCGTCGAGCGCCACGGCGGCTCGATCCATGCCGCATCGGCCGGGCCGGGCAGAGGGGCCCGCTTCACCGTCCGCCTCCCGGTTGCGCGTGGGACGGAGCCCGGCTGAGCCCACCGCCAGGCCGACATCGGGACGACCAGCTTCCGGCGAATCGGGTGGGCGCCGACTAGACTCAGCGACCAATGAAGATCGCGCACGTCCGTGAGGTGGGCGCCCCCCGGGGGGCGCCATGGCGGCTGGCCGCGGCGCTGGACGCAGATGGCCGTGACTGGCTGGACCTGGAGACCGCGCGTCGGTCGCTGGTCGCCGCCGACCCTCGCCTGGCGCACAACTCGGCACTCTTCCGGCAGCCGCTCACGACGCTCGATGACCACCTGCGCCAAGGCCTGCGCGTCGAGGCGCTGACCGACCTCGTCGAGCGGTTCGCCGGGACCGATGCTGATCAGGAGGCGATCAGCGCGGCCGACGAGCTTCGGTTCGGGCCACCGATCCTGCAGCCGCCGACGTTTCGGGACTTTTACGCGTTCGAGGAGCACGTCGGCACCATGTGGCGGCGCCGCGGGCAGGAGATTCCCGAGGCTTGGTTCCGACTGCCGATCTTCTACTTCGGCAACGTCTCCGAGGTGCGTGGCCCGGGAGATCCGGTCTGGGCGCCGCGTGGCTGCGCCGAGCTCGACTACGAGCTCGAGGTCGCGGCGTTGATCGACACGCCGGCCACGGACCTCTCTGCGGAGCACGGAGAGCAGGCGATCGGCGGCTATCTGATCCTCAACGACTGGTCGGCCCGGGACCTGCAAAGAGAAGAGACGAGCGTTCGTCTCGGTCCTGCCAAGGGCAAGGACTTCGCGACGTCCATCGGTCCTTGGCTCGTCACGCCCGACGAGCTCGCCGACCGTCGCTCGGGAAAGGGATACGACCTCCTCATGCAGGCCAGCGTGAACGACCAGCAAACCAGCGGCGGCCAGTGGTCGAGCACCGCGTTCAGCTTCGGCGAGATGGTGGCCAGGGCATCAGCCGATGTCCGGCTCCGCCCCGGGGACCTGCTGGGCAGCGGCACGGTGGGGACCGGTTGCCTGCTGGAGATCGGCGAAGAGCGGCTCGGCCGGTGGCTCCAACCCGGTGACGTGGTGACGCTGAGCATCGAGCGGCTCGGGAGCCTGGTGACACCGATTGTCGAGCGGCCTGCCGGTCGCGAGCAGCGATGAGCGACGCACGCGACCTCCTGGCCAGGATCGACTCCGCCGAGCGCAGGCTGTCGCATTTCGCCGAGACACCGCCCCCGCCGTCTGCGCTGACGCGCGCCGAGCCCTCGACCGGTGAACGCTGGGATGCGGGGCAGGCCTGGGCCCACCTCGCCGAGTTCGTGCCGTACTGGCTCACGGAAGCGCAGCGAGTGGCGGATGCGGCGAACGCCGAGCCGGTCGCCTTTGGCCGCGTGCAGTCAGACCCGGATCGGATCGCCCGCATCGCAGAGGGCCGCAGGGAGCTTCCGCCCGTCCAGATGGAGCAGCTCGCGCGCGAGCTGAGGGCGCTCCGCAGCTGGCTGACCGGCCTGGCTCCTGCCGACCTGCAGCGCACGGGGATACACCAGACCCGAGGCCCGATGAGCGTGCGCGAGATCATCGACCGCTTCATCGCGGCGCATCTCGAGGAGCATGCCGCGCAGCTCGGAGAGTTGGAGATGCCAGAGGCCCGCCGCTAACCGCGATCGCCTGGCCGTGATCGGCCAGTGACCGCGGATCGCGGGCTCGGCGATCTCCGGCCCCGCGCTTGCTCTCCACCGCGCCGCATCATGGACTGGCAGCTCGTCGATCGACCCCTCATCCTGGCGGCGTACGGGGTCAACCTCGCGATCCGCGCGCGGCGGGCGCTGGTCGGGCCACGGCGCCATCGGGGCGATGCCGCGAACATCATCTCCGCCTGCATCGATGACTGCTGGAACGGCCACTGCTACACGGCCAGCCCGGGCTACTTCCACCAGTTCTGGACGCGCGACCTGTGCTTCAGCGCGGTCGCCATCGCTCGGCGCTCAGATCGGGATCGAGGTCGCGTGCTGGCCTCGCTCAGCTGGGCGATCCGTGCCTGGCGGCGGCGACGGAGCCATATCACCACCACGATCCACTACTTCAGCCAGCCGGTGGACGTGTTCGACTACGGCGTGGATTGCCTTCCGCTGCTGCTGGCCGCGCTGCTCGCGCTCGAGGGCCAGCGCATCGTCGAGCGTCATCGGACGTGGCTGCAAAGGGAGGTTGAGCACTACGTCGACGAGGTCGTCGATCCCGACCTGGGCCTGGTGCGGACCGACCGCAAGTTCTCGGCGCATCGGGACACGGTGGTCAATCGCTGCAACGCCTACGGCAACAGCATGGTGGCACTGCTCGCCGACACGGCGCCACGCCTCGCGCTGCGGCTGCCCGACCCGCTGCGGCCCATCGCGCGAGACCCCGCGGGCCTGCTGACCGAGGTGTTCTGGAACGAGGCGGGGGGCTACTTCGTCGATCGGCCGGGCGACACCGCGCCATCGGGCGAGGGAAACCTGTGGCCGTACTGGACCGGCGTCGTCACCGATCAGGCCCGGATGCGCAGCTCGCTGGCGACGCTGGCCAAAGCCGGCTTCGCGACTCCCTACCCGCTCCGCTACGAGGTCACACGCGATCCAGCCGAGGAGCCGCTGTTCGTCCGGACCTTCATGCCGAACTACCAGGGCACCACGGCGTGGACGTCACTCGGCTCGATCTACCTGCAGCTGCTGCACCACGTCGATCCTGAGTCGGCGCGGGAGGGGATCGAGCGATACGTGGCCTGGATCGAGCGCGACGGGACATTCTGGGAGGTTCTCGACGGCGATACCGGCCGCCCGTACCGCTCGAGCTTCCTGACCCAGAGCGACGAGAGCATGCTGTGGTCGGCTATCTTCCTGGATCTGATCCGCCACCCCGACCTGCCGCCTGCCATCCTGAGCGCGCCGTGACCAAGCCGCAGCCATGACCGAGCCGCAGCCATGACCGAGCCGACCGCAGCTCCCCCGACCCGCGTCCCGGGCGCCCCGCGCGTCGCGGTGCAGTCGCCAGGCCCACGACTGATCTGGCTCGCGCTGGCGACGTTGGTGGTGCTGTGGCTGGCTCGCGGCATCCTGGCGCCGTTCGTCATCGCGGGCGTGATCGCGTATGCCTTCACGCCGCTGATCGACTTCCTCGCCGCGCGTAGCGGGCTGCCTCGCTGGCTGGTCGTGACCATCGCCTACCTCCTGGTCGTCGCGGTGCTCATCGGTCTGTTGGTCTTCCTCGGCGGTCGCCTGGCGCTCGAGGTCCAGACCCTGGCGCAGCAGGGCCCAAACGCGATTGCCTACGCCCTCCACCAGCTGCTGCGGACCGATGTCATCCAGCTCGGCGACAACCGCATCCCGGTGAGCACCATTGCCCAGCAGCTGCAGGTCGCGCTGGCCGGTGCCCTGGCGGGCCCTCGAGACGCGGTGCACATCGCCGGGCTGGTCGCCGATGTCGCGCTCCAGACCATCCTGACCCTGATCGTCACCTTCTACCTGCTGCTGGACGGCCCGCGCTTCCTGCACTTCGCGCTGGGATTCGTTCCCGAGCCGCATCGGGACCGCGCCGAGCTGATCGGGCATCGGATTCACGTCGTGCTCGGCCGCTGGCTGCGCGGGCAGCTCATCCTGATCGCCGGTGTCGCGTTGGTCGTGTATGTCGCATTGGGGCCGATCCTGCACGTGCCCGGAGCGCTGGCGATCGCGGTGGCGACCGGCGTCCTGGAGATCATCCCGCTGGTTGGGCCGCTGCTCGCAGGCGCGATTGCCGCGCTGATGGCGCTCTCCAGCGGAGGCATCGGTCTGGCCATCACGGTGGTCGTGATCTTCGTCGTGCTGCGCCAGGTGGAGGACCAGCTGGTGATGCCGGTGCTCATCGGACGAGTGGTCCACCTGCACCCGGTGATGACGATCTTCGCAGTGCTGGTCGGCATCTCGGCTTGGGGAATCCTGGGAGGGCTGCTGGCCGTTCCGGCTGCCGCCGCGCTCAACGTGACGCTGCAGGAGCTCTATCCGGCCGGCACTCCGCCCGCCGCTCCACCCGCCGCTGCACTCGACGTTCCGCCGGGCCGGGAGGACGACAGAGACCAATCGGCCCCCATCGCGCCGAGCCCTGACTCTCGGTGACCGCAGCGGACGACGCGCCACGGTTGGGTGTGGCCAGCCGCTTGCTTGGGTGATCCGCACAGCGTGCAGCGGAGCCGAGACCGGTGACCTTCAACCCGAACGCGCAGTTGGACCCTTCACAGGTCGAGGACGTCCGGGGTGGCGGCGGCCGTCTCGGTGGGCGCGGCGGGATGGTCGCCGGCGGCGGTCTGGGCGGCGTCGTGATCGTGGTGCTCTACCTGCTGCTGGGCGGCAACCTGAGTGGAACGGGCTCCCAGAGTGGCGGCCTCGGCGGCCTGGGCGATCTCGTCAACCAGACGGTCGATGCGCAGGGGGTGCCCGATAACAGCCAGCTCGCCTCCGACTGCAAGACCGGCGCGGACGCCAACCAGCGCGACGACTGCCGGGTGCTCGGCTACGTGAACAGCGTCCAAGCCTACTGGAAGGGCGCCTTCCAGGCCCAGGGCAAGACGTACGTGCCGGCCAAGACGCGCTTCTTCACCAACCAGACCGAGACCGGCTGCGGTACGGCGACCACCCAGGTCGGGCCGTTCTACTGCCCGGCCGACCGATACATCTACATCGATCTTGGCTTCTTCGAGGCGCTCCGCACCCAGTTCGGAGCCCAGGGCGGGCCGTTTGCAGAGGGATACGTGATCGCCCACGAGTACGGACACCACGTGCAGGACCTGGTGGGGGCGCTGGGTGGCCCATCGGGACAGACCGGGGCGCAGGGACAGTCGGTCCGCGTCGAGCTGCAGGCCGACTGCTACGCCGGGGTGTGGGCCAACCACGCGGTCGAGACGCCGTTCCTCCAGCCGCTGACGGCCGCGAACATTGCAGATGCGCTCGATGCGGCCAGCGCGGTGGGCGACGACCGCATCCAGAAGCAGACGCAGGGAAGCGTCAACCCTGAGTCGTGGACGCACGGCTCTTCCGCGCAGCGCCAGCACTGGTTCAGCGTCGGCTACCAGGGCGGGCAGGCGACGCAATGCGACACCTTCAAGGGACCGATCTAGGGGAGCGCCTCCGGCCGGTCCGGATCCGGCAGGACGAAATCGCGGACCACGGCCTCGAGCTCCGCAGAGGCACCGATGAACTGGCGCAGGGTCCGCACCGTGGCCCCGTATCCATCCAGCTCGCCGATCGCCAGCCCATCCGGTTCGTAGGCCCGATGGAAATCGGGCAGCAGGCGGCGCAGCTCGTCCAGGATGCCCTCGTCAACCGCGTCGTCGATGCGTGACCGGACCTCGAGCGAGGAAGCGTTGAATCGGACCTGCCAGGCGTGGGTCATGGTCAGGATCACGTTCCCGCCGATCAGCTGGCTCCAATGAAGATGGTTGCGAAACGCGGCCGCCAGGAGGCGGGTTCGGTAGCCGCGTTCGCGGAACAGCGCATACGCACGCTTGAAGACCGCCACCCCCGCCCAGTCGGCTGCGCCAGGCGTGAGGGTCAGCCCTTCCCGCTCGGCCACCACCTTGAGCCAGTCGTCGAGCCGGCCGACCATCAGGGTGCAGACCGGATGGACGTCGTCGGCCGATTCTCCGTCCGCTGACCGGCGAGCCAGTCCGCGCTCAACGGCATCGGCCACCGCAATGGCGCCGGCGAGCGTGGTGTTGACCGTCGCGTTGACGCTGATCCCCCGGCAGGTGGCGTCCTCGATGGCGCGCAGCCCGGCGACGGTGACCGGCAGCTTGACCTGCATGTTGGGCGCGAGGGCGGCGAACTCGAGCGCCTGCTCGAGCATCGCGGCGGCGTCGCGGTACAGGCCGGGATCAGTCTGGATCGACAGCCTGCCCTTGGCTCCGCCGGTCGCCTCGAAGATGGGCAGCAGCCGCGCCGCGCCGCGCTGCGCGATCTCGGCCACGATCGTCCAGGCGATCCACGCCTCGGAGGCGCGCGGCGCCGCGGCATACAGCTCACGCGCCCGACCCCGCCAGCGCTCCGGCTCGGCCCGCAGCACCTCGAGCACGATGGGCGGGTTGCTGGTGGCGCCCACCGCCCCGTTGGCGATCGCGTACTCGAGCTCGTCGATCGCGGACGAGTCATTCCACCAGTCGGTCTGGGTGGTATGCGCCATCCGCATCAGCGGCGTCTGGGTTGCGGTCGCGGTCGCGTTCATGCTGCCTCTCGGTGGCATCCGGCCAATGGCCGAGTCTACCGCGCAGGGGCGCCGATCGGCGTCAGGGCCGCGCAGCCGCGCGGCCGAGGTCCGCATCGGTCCCGCCCCGGTGCTCATTTCTCGCGGATCACGCCAAAGGTCAGCCCGGTCATCACGTACCGGCGGGCCAGCAGCATCAGCAGCAGCGGGATGACGATGGCGATCGCGCCGCCGGCGGCCATGTCGTTCCAGATGATCTCGAACTGGGTGACCAGACCCTGGACCCCGACCGGGAAGGTCATCGCCTGCGGCGTGGCCGTCAGGATGAAGGCGAACAGGAACTCCGCCCAGTCGAATGCGAAGACGATGATCCCCGCCGCCAGCAGGCCGGTACTGGCGAGGGGAAGCAGCACGGCGCGGAAGGCCCGCCAGCGCGTCGCGCCGTCGACCAGCGCCGCCTCCTCGATCTCGAGCGGGATCTCCTCGAGGAAGCCCTTCAGCATCCAGATCGCCAGCGGCAGGTTGAAGATGGTGTAGACCAGGATCAGCGCCGGCAGCTGGTTGTACAGACCGATGCTGCGCACGATGGTGAAGTACGGGATCACGACCGCGATCGGCGGCAGGAAGCGCAGCGACAGCGCCCAGTTCAGGACGAAGCTGCGCAGGCCGCGTCCGATGGGTAGACGGGTCAGCGGATACGTGATCGCGAATGCGACGGCCAGCGCCAGCGCGGTCGCCGACAGGCCCGCGATGACGCTGTTCAGCAGCAGACCACCCATCCCGCGAGTCACCAGCACGCTGACGTAGGGCGCGAGCGTCGGGTCGTGGGGGAAGAGCGTCGGGACCGCCGAGTACAGCTCGGCCTTGGTCTTGAGCGACGTGACGACGAGGTAGTAGAGCGGAAAGGCAAACACGGCCACCGCGACCGCGAGCACGGCGGCGGTCAGCACGCGTCTGGCGATCCGTGGCATCACCGCCGCTCCGCCGGCAGGAAGCGGCTGATCAACGTGTAGAACAGGGTCATCGCGACCATCACCACCACCGCCAGGGCCGCCGACTGACCGAGGTCGCTGAAGCGGAACGCCAACCGGTAGAGGTACAGGCTCAGGAACTCGGTCGTGGTCCCCGGTCCGCCCCCGGTCAGGACGTAGACGTGATCGAAGACGCGCAGCACGTCCGCGATGCGGAACACCACGACCAGCAGGATCAGCGGCTGGAGGTAGTGGAGCTCGATGTGGCGGAACTGGGTCCAGGACGTCGCGCCGTCGAGCTGGGCTGCCTCGACCGACTCGAAGGGCACCGTCTGAAGGCCGGCGAACATGATCAGGTACACGAACGGCGTCCACTGCCAGATGTCGACCGATGCGACCGCCAGCATCGCGAGCGGCGCGTTGGAGAGCCACAGGATCTGGTTGTGGCCAGTGTCGCCCAGCAGGGCGTTGAGGATCCCGTAGTCGGGGGCGTAGACCAGGCGGAAGACGACGCCGACGGCGATCTGCGGGATGACGATCGGGATCATGGCCGAGACGTAGATCAGCGCGCGCAACGCGGCCGAATGCACCGTGCGATGGACCAGCAGCGCCAGCCCCAGTCCCAGCAGCAGCTCGGTGGGCAGGACCACGGCCGCGTAGATCGCCGTCTGCTTGATTGACTCGTAGAGCTGCGGATTGCCGAGGGCCCGGCCGAAGTTCTCCAGGCCGATGAATTGGCCGGTGCTGTTCGTGACCGCCTGCACGACGGCAAGCACGAACGGAACCGTGGCCGCCACGAAGACCGTGACGAAGACCGGCAGGAGCAACCGCAGCGCCAGTCGCTCCTGCCGGCTGCGCGCGGACCACGAGGCCCGCATCCGGGCGGTGGGAGTCATCGGTCGATCCGCGAAACGGCCGAGCGATGACTCCGCATCGCTACTTCGTCGGGTAGCCGGCCGCCTTCATCAGGCTCCGGATCTCGGTCGACGCCTTGGTCACCACGTCCTGGGCGGTCTCCTGGCCCGCCAGGGCGGCGTTCAGGTGATTGCCGAGGATCGTCTCCACCGCATTCCACTGATCGGTGCGCGGACGCCAGTTGGGGGGCGCCTGGAGCGCCTCCGCGAGCACCGAGAAGTACGGGTTCTTGTCGGCCAGCGATGCATCCTTGAGGACGCTCGTCCGCGACGGAATGCCGCCGCTCTGCGCGTAGGTCTTCTGCGTATCGGCCTGCAGCATCCACTTGATGAAGTCGGCCGCCGCCTGCTGGTTCTTCGACGCCTTGGGTATGCCCAGCATCCAGTTGCCCATCATCCCGACCCCCTTGCCACTCGGCCCCTTGGGAATCGGCATGAATCCGACCTTGCCGACCACCTTGGAGGAGCTCGGGTCAAGGACGGCGGTGTTGATCTCGCCGGGCCAGGTCGACGACTGATAGCCCTGGCCGATGGCCATCAGCCGATCGCGGTCGGCGGCGTCGGTGCTCGCCGGATCGGCCTGCGCCACGGCCTTCAGGTCGTTCACCAGGAACTTGACTGCCGCAAGCGACTGCTGGTCGTCGAAAACGACGTTCCAGTTGTCGTCGAAGACGTCACCGCCGAACGACCACAGGATCGGCAGGAAATCCGCCACTACGGGGTTGGTGGCCTTGCCGCGAATGATGTAGCCGGCAAGGTCCGGCTTGTTCTGGGCCTTTGCATTGGCGAGGACCTCGTCGTATGAGGCCGGCGGCGTGGGCGTCAGGTCCTTGCGATACATGAACATCTCGACGTTGCCGACAATCGTCACCCCGAGCAGTGCCGGGGACTTGCTCTTCTCGGTCGGCGGCACCGGCCCACGGGGCGGCGGCCAGGTCCCCACGTCCCACACCACCGAGGCGACGTCCGGGTCCTTCTGGATCCCCAGCTTGCCGAGATCGGCGAGCGAGTTGCCGGTGCCGAACTTCGGCATCCATGGGTCGTCCATCATCGCCAGGTCGTAGGTCGACTCGTTCGCCTGGAAGGCGTTGACGAGCTTCGAGTAGAGGTCCGCGTACGGGGACTCCACGATTTGGATCTTCACCCCGGTCTTCTGGAAGTACATCGGCGCCAGCGCCTTGAGGCCGGTGTCCTCCACACCCTGCACCGCGGCGATGGTCAGGGTCACATTCGATCCGCCACCGCTGCTACCCGGGGAACCGGAGGTCCCCGTGCCGCAGGCGCTGATGAGCAACGCCAGCGTCAGCACGAACACTCGCTTCCAAGATCCCATCTGATTCTCCTCACTCCGAGTCCGAGGTCCGACGCGCTCGCGTCGGCCGATCACGTGTCAGGCACCGACCGCCTCCTCACCTCCCCTCTGGGACGCGGGCAGCGTGACGGTTGCGGATCGCTCCGTCGCACCGAGGTCAGCCAGCTTCACCGGCTGGCCGTCGAGGCGGGACCGCGTCGCCGCGACGCTGATGCGCATCGCCTCCAGCGCATCGCGAGCGGTGCATTCGCTCTCCTGCTCGCCGGCAACGACCCGCAGGAAGGCGAGCAGCTCGGCCCGATAGGCGGCCTCGAAGCGGCCCAGGAAGCCAGTCCAGCCCGCACCGATGGCTGACGCCGGGTCGCGTTCGACGGGGCGCAGCGGGGTTTTCGGCCCGAGACCGACGCTCACCGCGTCGCGCGACCCGATGAGCTCGACCCGCACGTCGTAGCCGCGCGGGTCGTGGCGCGTCTGTCCGAGCAGGGCGATCGTGCCGTCCCGCAGGCGCAGCACGACCGCCGCCGTGTCGACGTCATGGTGCTGTGCGAAGACCGGGAAGGCTCGGACCGTCCCGACCGCGTACAGCTCCTCGACCTCCTGGCCGGTGAGCCAGCGAAGGGAGTCGAAATCGTGAATCGACGAGTCCCGGAAGAGGCCGCCGGAGATCGGGATGTATGCGTCGGGCGGCGGCTCGTGGTCGTGCGCGATCAGTCGCACGAGGTACACGACACCCAGCTCACCGCTCTCAACCATCCGGCGCGCCTCCCGGTAGCCGGCATCGAAGCGTCGCTGGAACCCGACCTGGACCGGCACGCCGCTCGACTCGATCTTGTCGACCAGCGCCTCGGTCTCGGGCAGATCGAAGGCGAGCGGCTTCTCGACGAAGCTCGGGATGCCCCGATCGATTGCCATCGAGACCAGCCGGGCGTGGGCATCGGTCGAGGCAGCGATCACCGCCGCGTCGGCGAGATCGAACGCCTCCTCGGCCCCGGCGGCCAACTCCGCCCCGAGCCGGCCGGCGGTGGTC
>JALYXZ010000079.1 GCA_030946825.1 Chloroflexota bacterium
CTGCTGACGCCGCCGAGCGTGATCGCGGCAGGCGCGGCGGTCATCAGCGAGCGCTCCGCCCGCACGGTACTGCCTGCGGTCGCCGGAGCGTCCGTCGTCGATGGGCTGATCGGGTTCGGGCTGCACCTTCGCGGCGTTCACCGCATGCCCGGCGGGTTTGGACTCGGGCGCTACAACCTGGTCATGGGTCCGCCGCTCTTCGCGCCTCTCCTGATGTGCAGCGTCGGCGCACTGGGTCTCTATTCGGCCGCCCTGCGACCCGAGACGCTCGGCCCGCGGCAAGCGCTGTGGCACGTGGGTCGGCATCCGCGTCCGTCGGGCGGCCTCGTCCGGCGGCTCTCCGGAGAGATCGCGACGGGGCGGTTCCAGCGGGGCATGGCCGTGACCGCGGCCGGATTCGCGGTCTTGGCCGGGGGCGAAGCCTACTTCGAGCACCTACGCGGCAGTTACAACGACAAGCTGATGTGGTCGCCGATCCTCGTGACGCCGCCGATGGTGGGTGCCGCGATCGGGGCCGCCGCAAGCGAGCGGATCGCGATGCGGGTTTTGCCGGCCGCATCGGCGGCGACGTTCCTGGACGGCGTGCTCGGCTTCGGCCTGCATTTGCGCGGAATCCACCGAATGCCCGGCGGCTTCCACAATCTGCGGTTCACGGCGACGCTAGGTCCGCCGCTGTTCGCGCCGCTGCTGTTCTGCGCTGTCGGGCTGCTGGGCATGGTCGCGGCCATGATGCGCCGCGCTGGTTCGGCCGACGGCGACGCCTGATGCCCGGCACTCGATTTCCCGGAGCGGACAGCCTTGGTGAGCGCGGCCACTGGGACGCAGCGACGCGGCAGGTGGTCCTGGATCGCGTCCACAACGTTCCCCCGTACCGGCATTTCGGACCTCACGCGCAGCGGACGATCCAGGCACTCTGCGAGCGCGTGCTTCCGCAGGACGCCCGACCGCCGGAGCGCCGCATCCCGCTGGCTCCTTGGATCGACGAGCGATGCGCCAGCGCCGGCACTACGGGCTTCGAATTCGACGACATGCCGCTCCTCACGGAGGCCTGGGATCAGGGCCTGGCCGGCATCGACGAAACCGCCCGGGCCCGTCACGGGCGTGCGTTCGCGGATCTCGACGATCAGGCGCAGACCGATGTGCTCCATGCGATCCGTCTCGGGGCACCCGAAGGCGCCACCTGGCAGGTGCTGCCTGCACGTCGGTGGTGGGTCAACGTCGCCGTGCGGCAGATCACGGCGGTCTACTACGCCCACCCCGAGGCATGGGACGAGATCGGGTTCGGCGGCCCGGCGTATCCGCGCGGGTATGCCGCGCTGAACCACGGGGGCCGCGAATCGTGGGAGAGCCGCGAGGCCGGCGCGGATCGACGGCGGGACCTCGAGCGGCTGCGGCAGATCCAGGCGGTCCGCCTCCGCGCCGAAGCCAGCGGCAGCAATGCCGGTCGTGCCGGCCAGGCCCCGCTGGGCGCAGACCCCGATGCGCCGCGCGACGAGCCCGGCGACGGGACCGGCGGATCACTCGGGACACCGCATCAGCTGAAGGGCGCGCAGCGATGAGGCTCAACGTCAACATCGCCTCGAACTGGAAACTGGACGGCGAGATGCGCGAATATCGACCGTCCGACGAGGTGGACGTCGCGATCATCGGGACCGGGGCGGGTGGCGCGGTTCTCGCCGAGCGGCTGGCCAGATTCGGTTTCTCCGTCGTGGCGCTAGAAGCCGGCGATTGGCACGACACGGAATCGGACATGGTGTCCGACGAGGCGGGCTCAGGCTCGCTGTTCTGGAACGATCGCAGGATCACCGGCGGGTCCGAACCGCTCGAATTTGGCGCCAACAACTCCGGGCGCGGTGTCGGCGGCTCCACGGTGCACTACGCGGCCTTCTGCCCGCGTCTTCACCCGTCGGATTTCCAGACCTACACGCTGGACGGCGTCGGCGTCGACTGGCCCATCCGGTACGAGGAGCTCGAACCGTATTACGCGGCCATGGAGCGCGAGTACCCGGTCTCGGGACCAACGCACTACCCGTGGGGAGCGCCGCACGGCTATCCGTACAGCCCACTGGAAGCTGGCACCGCCGGGCAGGTCCTGATCGACGGCTGTTCGCGCCTTGGGATCCCGGTGGTCGCCGGTGGCCCGGTGGCGATCCCGGCCGGCGCTGTGGGACGTCGGCCGCACTGCATCATGCGCGGCTTCTGCCTGGTTGGCTGCAAAGTGGGCGCCAAGAGCAGCACGCTGGTAAGTCACATTCCGGGCGCGATCGAGCACGGCGCGGAGATCCGCGTCAGGTCGATGGCATTCGACCTGCCCGTCGATCAGGCCGGGCGCGTCACGGGCATCCGATACCTCCAGACCGACGGTGATGGGAGCACCCGAGAAGCCTTCCAGCGTGCGAAGCTCGTCATCGTGGCCGGCTACGCCATCGAGACGCCAAGGCTGCTGCTCAATTCAACGTCCGGCCGGTTTCCGGACGGCCTTGCGAACTCGAGCGGACACGTCGGCACGTGCCTCATGGCACAGGCGGGTCCGGTCGTATGGGGCCGCTTCGAGCGGGAGATCCGCCAGTACAAGGCGCCGCCAGCCTGCGCGATCAGCGAGGAGTTCTACGAGACGGATCCGCGCAACGACTTCGCCCGCGGCTATAGCCTGCAGACCGTCGCACCGCTGCCTATCGCGATGGCGCACCTCGTCGCCGACCTCGACGGCGCTTTCGGCGACGAGCTGCTCCTCCAGATGCGCGACTACAACCACTACGCCGCGATCGGCGTGTTGGGCGAGATCCTTCCGAACGAGGCGAACCAGGTGGCGCTGCACCCGACCGCGAAGGATCACCTCGGTCTGCCGGCGCCATACGTTCATTTCAACTTATTCGAGAACGATCGCCGGATGATGGCCGCCGGCATCGCCCGAGCTCGCGCCGTGCTGGACGCTGCAGGCGCCACCGAGACGTGGGCCGTGCGCCGGTACGCGCACCTCGTCGGCTCATGTCGGATGGGCTTCACACCCGATGATTCGGTCGTCGATGGCTGGTGTCGGACGTGGGACGTTCCGAACCTCTTCGTCTGCGATGGCAGCGTGCTGCCGACTCAGGGTTCCGCGAATCCCGGGTTGACCATTTCCGCCTTGGCGGCCCGGACAGCCGACTGGATCCGACGCGCCGCGTCCGACGGGTCGCTGGCGACCCGTACCAAACGGGACGGGGTCGACGCTTACTGAGACACGGCCCTGACCGGACGGCTCTCCACGCCTGGCGCGAATTTCGCCGATCAGTCGGCTGACGTACGGCGACGTGCGCGACTGCGGAGTCCCATCGACACCAAGCCTGCTGCAGCCACGGTCGCACCGAATGCCCCAGCAAGGAGTCCGCGGTGGAGCGACAGCTCCAAGGCAATCGAGCGTGGCTTCGCGCGATCGTCGAAGCGGCCATGGGCGCCGTGGTCATGGAGGGCGTCCACCGGCCCCCCGAGGTTGTCGGGCGAGTTCGGCTGGCGCTCATCGGTCTGTTGGCCCTGGTAGCCCGTCCGACCCAGATACCAGTCGAGGATCCCCGGGATAAACTTCTGACCCCAGACGGCCATCAGCGTTGATCCGCCAACGAAGAGTTCACGGCGTGGATGCAGGGCATCGTGGAGGATCGCCCGTGCGGCCACTTCGGGCTGGTAGATGGGCGGCACCGGTTGTGCGCGCTTCGGTAACTTGTTGCGTACCCATCCGAACTGCGGGGTGTTCAGCGCGGGCATGTGGACCGCGGTGACGCGAACGTGGCTGCGGTCGTGGATGAGCTCGCATCGGAGTGAGTCGGTGAACCCGACGATCGCATGCTTCGAGGCGCAATACGCCGACTGGAGCGGAATGGACCGGTACGCGAGCGCCGAGCCCACCTGCAGGATCACACCCCGATCGCGCGGCAACATCCGCCGAAGGGCCGCCTGGGTGCCGTACACGTACCCCAGGTAGTTCACCTCGGTGACGCGCCGGTATTCGTCGGCCCGGATTTCGGTAACGGGTGCGAACACTGACTCCATGGCGTCGTTGATCCAGACGTCGATGGGTCCAAGCTCGGTTTCCACCCGACCGGCCGCTGCCTCAACGGCTTCGGCATCTGATACGTCAAGCGGAAGGATCAGCGCACGGACCCCGAGTTCCCGGATCTCCGCAGCGGCCGCTTCCAGGCCCGCCTCCCCACGCGCAACCAGCGCAACATCCCAACCCTCCGCCGCGAATGCCCGCGCTGTCGCACGGCCAACGCCGGCGGACGCCCCAGTGATGACAACGATCATGGTTCCGTTTCCTCCGGTTGATGCTGCTGTCCCGAAGTGGCTGCTCCATGGGTCCGTGCCTCCGCGATGGCACCAATGGCCAGCGATATGGAGATAACCGCGGAGACCACGCAGAGCGTGCAGAGCGCATGGACGACCGCCACCTGGAAAACCAGTAAAGCGATTGCCGTGAGGCCCCCTAGCGACGCCACCCCGGCAAGTGCAAGCCGCACCGTATGAGGCACCGCCGGGCGCAGCATGATGACGGCGCTGAGCGTCGCCTCGATCGCATAGGCGAGGAAGCCAAGCGCCGCATCCGGAATCGGGAGCGCCCGCGAGAGCGACGATGTCAGAACGCGCTCGCTATCGCC
>JALYXZ010000130.1 GCA_030946825.1 Chloroflexota bacterium
GGCATCGTCGGACCCGCCGGCGGCCGCGAGCAGTGAGCGGCGGCACGGTGGTCGAGCGCGGGCGCGGCGGCGCGGAGCCGGAGCACGCGGCGCGCATCGAGACCGGCAGCTTTGGGCCTTGGCAGACGAATGCGTACCTCGTCTGGGACGGCCGCTCCGCCGAGGCGCTGGTCCTCGACCCGGGGATGGGCGCCGCCGCGGCGCTGATGGAGCGCGCCGCGACGAACGGCCTGCGCCTGCAGGTGATCGCCAATTCACACGGTCACATCGACCACATCTTCGACAACGCGGCGCTCAAGCGCGCATCCGGTGCGCCGCTCGCCATCCATGCCGCGGACGAGGATCGGCTGCAGGGGGCGAATCCATACGGCTTCCGAATCGAGCCGACCGTGGCGGACGAGCATCTCACCGAGGGGACGCAGCTGCGGATCGGCGACCTGGTGCTCGACGTGCTCCACACTCCCGGCCACACGGCGGGCAGCGTCTGCCTGTACGCGGAGCAGCAACGCCTGCTGCTGTCGGGCGATACGCTCTTCCGCGGCGCCTGGGGGCGAACGGACCTGGAGGGCGGTGACGACGACCAGATGCTCGCCTCGCTGGCACGTCTCTCGCAGCTTCCGGCCGAAGTACGCGTCCTGCCCGGCCACGGGCCGGAGACGACGGTCGAGGATGAGCTGAGCTGGATGCGGCGCGTGGTCGGCAGCGGCCGGCTGGGCAGCTGAGGAGGGGAGATGTCAAGCCTTAGGATCACCCGCCTGGGCCACGGTGGGATCCTGTATCGGTCGCCCGCGGATCGCTGGCTGTGGGTCGACCGATGGACCGGGGCGCCCACCTATGCGGAGGCCTACCGGGCTCCTGAACGCGTCGACCTGGTCGCGCCGACCCATGGTCACTTCGACCACGTCGGGAACGACTGCGAGGACGTGGTCGAGCTCGCCGGAGCGGGTGGGCAGGTGATCTGCAGCCACGAAATGGCGATCTATCTCGCCGAACGCGGGATCGAGGCTGTCGGCATGAACAAGGGCGGGACCGTCGACGCGGCAGGCATCCGGCTGACCATGGTCCACGCCGAGCACAGCGGTGGCGTGACGCTCACCGGCGGAGCGCACGCTCAGACGCGCGAAGTCGGCTGCTGGGGCTGGGTCATCCGCTTCGAGGACGGAACGACCGTCTATCACTCGGGCGATACCGACCTGTTCGGCGACATGCAGCTGATCGCGGATCGCTGGGCGCCCACGATCGCCGTGCTGCCGATCGGCGGCCACTTCACGATGGGACCGCGGGATGCCGCGAGAGCCGCGGAGATGACCGCCGTGCAGACCGTGATCCCGGTCCACTACGCCACGTTCGAGGCATTGAGCGGCACGCCCGAGGAGCTGCAGGCGGCGACCCGGGCGCAGGTGGTGGCACTCCAGCCCGGTGAGACCTGGGAAGCCTGACCGGCCGTCGGCCGTCTGGGTACAATCCCGGCCCATGCCCGCCGCCTCCGATGCGCTGGTCCGCGCCCGCTCCCTAACGAAGCGCTTCAACGCGTTCACCGCCGTGGACGGCATCGATTTCGAGGTGCCCGCCGGAGGATCGTTCGGGTTCCTCGGGCCGAACGGGGCGGGCAAGACGTCGACGATGCGCATGATCGCCTGCGCCTCGCCGGTGACCAGCGGCGAGTTGCGGGTGATCGGCATGGATCCGCGCACCGATGCACGCGAGATCAAGGCGCGCCTGGGCGTCGTGCCGCAGATCGATAACCTCGACCAGGAGCTCACCGTCCGCGAGAACCTGGAGATGTACGCGCGCTACTTCGACATCCCGGCGGCGGTGGCGCGCCAGCGCGCCTCGGAGCTCCTCGAGTTTGTCCAGCTCGCCGAACGCGCCAAGGACCAGGTGGAGCCGCTGTCCGGGGGCATGAAGCGGCGGCTGACGATCGCCCGCGCGCTGATCAACGAGCCGGAGCTCGTCATTCTCGATGAGCCGACCACCGGCCTGGACCCCCAGGCGCGGCACCTCCTCTGGGAGCGGCTGTATCAGCTGAAGCGGCGCGGCGCGACGCTGATCATTACCACCCACTACATGGACGAGGCCGAACAGCTCTGCGACCGGCTGGTGGTGATGGACAAGGCGCGGATCGTGGCCGAAGGCTCGCCGCGGCAGCTGATCGATCGGTACAGCACCCGCGAGGTGCTCGAGCTGCGCCTGCCCGATGCGGACCGCGGCCGGCGCAACGGTCAGCTGGACGGCCTCGCCGACCGAATCGAGGAGCTTCCCGACCGAACGCTCCTGTATACCGATGACGGTGAGCGAGCCCTCGACGCCGTCCATGCCCGCCAGATCCCGGTCGAGAGCGCGCTCGTGCGCCGATCTTCGCTGGAGGACGTGTTCCTGCGCCTGACCGGGCGCACCCTGGTCGAGTGACGGCGTGAGCGCGCCGTCTGCGATGCAGCGCTCGGGGAGCCTGGCCCCCGCGGCGCGGGTCTTCCTCCGCAACTGGCTCGTGTACCGCCGGATCTGGTATCGGAGCCTGTTCTTCGGCTTCCTGCAGCCCTTCATGTTCCTGACCGCGATGGGCGTCGGGCTGGGCGGCCTGCTGGTGGCCAGCCGGGCCGCATTCGGTGGCCTCGACTACATCCACTTCCTGGGGCCGGGGCTGCTGGCCGCCACCGCGATGCAGGTCGCCACCTTCGAATCGACCTACCCGATCATGAACAAGATCATGTGGGGCCGGAACTACGAGGCTATGCTCTCGACGCCGCTCGGAACGCGGCACATCCTCCTCGGCGAGCTTGGCTGGATCGGGTTCCGGCTGACAACGGTGGCCGCCATCTTCCTCGTGGTGCTGACCATCTTCCGGATCACGGCCACCCCGATCGCGCTGCTGGCCGTGCCGGTCACCGTGCTCACCGGCTGGGGCTTCTCGGCCAGCCTGATCGCCTTCACCGCCACCCAGCGCAACGACCTGGGCTTCAGCTGGATCTTCCGATTCGTGATCAACCCGCTCTTCCTGTTCAGCGGAACTTTCTTTCCCCTCACCCTGCTCCCGGCACCGCTCCAGGTCGCCGCCTGGGCGACGCCACTGTTCCACGGCGCAGAGCTGATCCGCGGCTTGATCCTCAACCGTCTCGACCCGGCGACGGCGCCCCTCCACCTCCTGTACCTCGTCGTCTTCGCCGCCGTCGGCGTCGTGCTGGCGGACCGGAACCTGGCGCGCCGAATGCGCGCCTGAACATGGCCGCCCTCTCGCTGCCGCCATCGCGTCCAGGGGTGCTGGCCAGGACCTGGGCGCCGCTGTGGCGCTCACGTCGGCTGGTGGAGCGGAACGTGATGGTTTATCGGCACCAGTGGATCGTGATCGCCTCCGGCGTCGTCGAGCCGGTGCTGTACCTGTTCGGCATCGGGCTCGGCATCGGTGGACTGGTGGGCGGCGTCCAGCTCGCGGACGGCCGGTTCGTGTCATACGCGGCCTACGTGGGGCCCGCCCTGCTCGCCACCGCGGCGATGAACGGCGCCGTGTTCGAGACGATCTTCAACGTGTTCTTCAAGCTCAACTTCGCCAAGACCTACGAGGGCATTCTCGCCACGCCGATGGGCATCACCGAGATCGCCCTGGGCGAGATGCTGTGGGCCCTGATGCGGGCCGCGCTGTACGCCATCGCGATGCTGGTGATCATGGCCGCCATGGGCCTGATCCTCTCACCGCTGGCGATCCTGGCCCTGCCGACCGCCCTCTTCATCTCGGCCGCCTTCAGCGCCGCCGGGCTGGCCGGCACCTCGTTCCTGCGCACGGTCCAGGACTTCGACATCCCGATGGGCTTGATCGTCCAGCCGATGTTCCTGTTCAGCGGAACATTCTTTCCGATCACCGCCTATCCCGTTCCGATCCAGGTCTTCATGCATCTGACCCCGCTCTATCACGCGGTCAACCTGATTCGCGGGCTGATGACCGGGATCCTCGGCTGGGGACAGGCTTGGGACTTCGCCTACCTTGCCGCGTTCTTCGTGTTCTTCATGTGGCTCGCGACGCGGCAGATGCAGCGCAAGCTGATCAAGTAGCGACCGGCTGCGTCGCGGCCTCGGCGGGTGCCTCCTCGCCGATGTGCGCCGCGTCCCAGCGTCGGTAGGACTCCGCGAGATACTCGATGGGGTGCCGCGCGGGGATGGAGGTCGAAGCGGTGATCTGCCATCGGCACGTCTCGCTGTCGCATGCCATGTCCGGAGCCGGGCGCTCGCGCAGGCGCGCAAACAGGCCGCGGCCCACGTCCTGGGCGATCTGCCAGCGCTCCCGCTTCAGGCCGTACGTTCCCGCCGCCCCACAGCAGTCGTGCTCGGAGTTCCAGGCCCGCAGGCCGGGAATCAGGGCGAACAGGTCCATCGCCGGAGTCCCGATGCCGTGCGCCTTGAGCTGGCAGGGTGGGTGATACGGCAGCTCACGGTCCAGTGGCGCGAGCCGCGTGTCGAGCTCGCCACGCTCATGGAGATCGTCGAGCAGCTCGCAGATGTCCCATGTCTGGCGCGCCACCGCCCGCGCATCCGGGTCGTCGAGGTCGAGCATCTCCGCGTACTCGGCCTTGAGCGTGTACCCGCAGGAGGTCGAGGTGGTCACGATCCGGTAGCCGCGCCGCGCGTAGTCGCCCAATACGGTCAGGTTGCGCCGTGCCTTGGCGCGGGCCTGCGGGTAGAGGCCGTTGCTGATCATCGGCAGCGCGCAGCAGCTCTGAGGCGGAACGATGACGCTGAACCCGTTGCGCTCGAGGACGCTGATCGCGTCGCGGCCGAGGCTCGTCTCGAAGCCGTTCACCGCGCAGCCGTGGAAGTAGATCAGCGTGCGGTCGGGGCCCCTGTCGTCGCTGGACCTGCCGCGGGCGACGGCGGCCTGGAACGTGCGGCGTGCGAAGGGGTGAAGCGCCGCGGAGCGGTGGATGCCGATCACCCGCTCCCCCATCCAGCGCAGGATGCGGCTGCGCAGCGCGAAGTTTGCGAGCGGGGCAAACGGCACGCCGAGGCGAATCAGCAGGTCGGTATCGGCGATCACGCGGTTGCGCAGGCTAGAGCCTCGCTCTTCGACCATCTCTGCCCGGGCGCGGCTGTTCGTCTCCGCGATGCGGACCCCCTGCGGACAGGCCCGCGTGCAGAAGCCACAGCCGCTGCACAGATCGACGCTGTGGTCCGCGGAGCGCGGCACGTCACGGAACCGCTGCGCCTGCGGACCGACGTACTTTGGCCCCGGGAACAGGTCGGTCACCCGTGCGACTGGGCAGACGGTGTTGCAGACGTTGCACTTGATGCACGCGTCGGTGGAGAAGGCGGGGTAGTGGCGGTCCGCGGCGTCGGTGAAGGTCATGCCAGGCTCACGACGCCGAGCGCGTTGTCGTGGTGGTGGTGGTGGTGGCCGCCGCGCGCTGACCGCCTCTTATCAACCGCCCCGCCCGGTGTCCGCTGGCCAGCGCCACCCCGTCGCCACAGCGCTCCGAGAGGTAGCGCATGCCCGACAGCCCACTTCCCACCACCAGCACATTGTCCAGCACCACGCGCCCTTCGGTGTCGAGCGGCCGGAGGTCGGCGTCGACCCTGATCCCGGCCCGCTCGAGCTCCATGCCGCTGCCGAGCGGGTCTCCGGAGAACCAGCGATCGGCAGACGGCGACGAGACCGGAAGGCCAAAGACGGTCTCCTCCAGCCTTCCGCCAGGCAGGCCGCGAAGGCCACCACCGGCGAGTCCGCCGGTCGCCAGCACGAACACGCCGCCGGCAACCCGTCGCGGCCGCCCCGCCGCCGCGGTTTCCACGGCGGTAACGACGCCCGCGCTGCGTTCGACACCCGTGACCCCAAACCCGATCTCAAGCCTGCCGCCGTTCGCCTCGAACCGGCGGCGAAGCGCGTCGTGGAGCCGTATCCCCGGCACGCTGGGTGGGAGGCTCGGCATCTCGAAGACCGGCCCCAGCTCCCGCACCGCCTCGACGAACACCTCCGCATGGCGATCGAGACCGAGCACGGCGGGGACACCGATCCGCCAACGCCCCGCGGGCACCGCCTGCCTGATCAGGGGCCATGCCGAACGTCGCCACGCCGGGTCGTCGAACAGGCGCGCGATGACCAGCGGGGTCAGGTTGCGAAGGCGCGCCAACCCGGGCAGCTCGACCACGGCCGCGCGCACGCGGGCCGGGCCACCCGGCCACTCGGCGGCCGCCAGGTTGCGCGCGGCGTATCCGGCCCAGAAGTCACGGTAGCGCTCGACGCCGACCAGCAGCAGTCCTTCGTCGGCCTCCCACGGATCGAGGACCGCCGCTTGGCCATCGGGCAGGATGGCGGCACGTCGCAGGCCACCGATGGCGGTCGGGATCCACTCCAGGGGTGCATCCAGGCCGCCCCGGTACGGAAGCCCCGCATCGACCAGTCGACGCTGGGCATCCGCCACCGCGCCGGGCAGGTCATCGGCCAGCACCGCGTAGGGGTGTCCGGGCAGGGACGCCAGCGCGGCTGCTGCTGCCGCGGACGACGGCGCCTGGTCGCTGTCGCCGATGTCGATCCCCCCGTGCACCCAATGACTGGCCGCCATTCCCTTGGCCAGCAGGGCCACATCGGCACCGGACTCCGCCAGAGCCAGGCCGGCGGTCAATCCCGAGAGACCAGCCCCGACCACCACCGCATCATGGCTCGGCATGCGACGGCACTCCGTCCCGGCTGCCGCTTCCCGCGGCGCCGATGGTGTCGACTGCGAGCGTGCCGCGGTAGACACCGGCCTCCAGCCACAGCTCGGCCAGCTGGTCCCCCCAGGCGATGGCCCGGGTCCCGCGGACGCGCTCCGCGAGGAAGCCGAGCAGAGCAGCGTTTGGATCCGCCACGACGGAATCATCGGGGCCTATCGCCTGACGGTCGGAGAGCAGCGCGGCTGCCCGGCAGGTGCAGAACGCTCCCTGGCAGGGACCCATCCCGAGACGCGTGGCTCGTCGCAGATCGTCGAGGGTTGAGTCTGGATGCGCGTCCAGCTCGGCCCGCAGCTGGCGGCTGGTGACGATCTCGCACTCACACACCAGGTCCGCGTCGCCGCCGCCCTCCGCCTCGAGCGCGGCGAGCCGCTCCCCCAGCCAGTACGAGCGCCCCTCCTCGGACCCGGGGAGCACTTCGTCCGCGGTCCGGCAGGCGGCCGCCACACCCAGCGCCCCCGCGACGGCGTCGACCGTCTGCTCGGCCATCAACCGGTAGGTGGTCAGCTTCCCGCCGACGATGCTCCACAGGCCGGGTATGCCATCGCGCTGGCCGTGGTCCACGACGTGGTGCGCCCTGCTGATCTCGCGCGATTCGTGGGCGGCATCGACATCCGCCTCGTCGTACAGGGGTCGACAGCCCGCGTAGGCGCGGACCACGCGCGATCCGGACAGCCCGGGGACGAGGCGATCGCCATCGGCGAGCAGGGCGCGCACTTCCTCGTCGGTGACCCGCACGTCATCGGGATCGGCGACCTCGACGTCAGTGGTACCGAGGATGCTGACGGTGTGAACCGGGACCAGGATATCGCCGTCCCCCGCCGGCGCCAGCCGGTTGACCACCGCGCTGGTCAGTCGCCGGTTCATGACCAGCATGGCGCCCTTTCCCGGCCGCATGCCGAGCCCCGCGCCGGCGAGCGCCGCGACCTGGCCAGCCCAGGCGCCGGCGGCATTGACCACGGCGCTGCAGGCGATCGTGCGACGCTCGGCGGTGCGACTTGCCTCCAGCTCGACGCCGGCCACCGCCCCGTCCTCGCCCACTACGATCCGGATCAGCCTGGTGTATCGCCACGCCTCCGCACCATGCTCCCTCGCCGAGGCGAGGTTGGCATCGATCAGCTCCCACGGTTCGAGCGAGGCATCCGCCACCGAGAAGGCGCGCCAGATGCGCCGGTTCAACAGCGGCTCCGCGTCGAGCAGCTCCGCGGGCGAGACTTCGTTGACCTCGACCCCCGCGGCCGCGCAGGCCGGGACGAAGCGCTCCGCGTAGTCCGGCGGATCGTCGGGGGTGGCCACGAAGTAGCCACCGGTCAGCTCCAGGCAGGCCGGGGCGATGCGCCGGATGACCGCGTTCTCGCGGGCGCAATCACGCGCCGACTCGGGGTCGTGGACGACGTATCGGGCACCCGAGTGCAGCAGGCCGTGGTACCGACCGCTGGTCCCGGAGCCGAAGTCGGCACGCTCCACCAGGATGGCGCGCAGCCCGCGCATGGCGAGGTCACGCAGCACGCCGGACCCCGTCGCACCGCCGCCGATGACCACCACGTCCACATCAGCCATCGCGGCGGCCCATCAGCAGCGGAAAGGCCCCGATGACGTAGTCGACCGCGGACACGACGGTGAGCCCGGTGGCGACCACCATCAGCCAGAAGCCGGCCAAGCCGATCGACATTTCCGGGAAAAGGGCGTGGGTCGGTCCACCGGTGCGAGCGTCGTGAGCGAGCAGCAGCAGCGCCATGCCGGCGAGCGTCGCCAGCGTCTTGGCCTTGCCGAGGGCTCGCGCCGGGATCACCACGTCGGCCGCCGCCGCCAGCTGGCGGACGCCCTGGATCACGAACTCCCTGATCAGGATGGTCGCCACCATCCAGGTCGGCAGCAGGCGGACCTCGACCATCGCGATCAGCACCCCGGCGACCAGCACCTTGTCCGCGGTCAGGTCCATGAAGACACCGAGCGGACTCACCTGGCCGCGGGCGCGCGCTACCCGCCCATCGAGGTAATCGGTCGCGGCGGCGACGACGAACACGAAGAAGGCAACCAGGCCGCCGCCCGGAAATGGCAGCAGCAGCAGGGCGATGACCACCGGCGTCAGCGCGATGCGGGCGATGCCCAGCAGGTTGGCAAGCGACGTCAGCCGCGGACCGGCGATCGAGACATCCGTCATGCGGCGGGGCCGCCCCGCAGGACAGAATCGGCCGCGTCGCGGGCCTGTCGTGCGCTCGGCGCGGCGAGGCAGTCGCGTGCCAGCTCCCGCAGGCGCTGATGGTCGACGGCGCCGACGGCGCGCTTGACCTCAGGGAAGGATGCAGCTCCCATCGACAGCTCGTCGACGCCGAGACCGATGAGCACCGCTGCGCCCGCCGGGTCGCCTGCCATCTCGCCGCAGACCGCAACCGGGATGCCGGCTCCCGCCGCGGCCTTGGCGGCGAGCTGGATCAGTCGCGTCACGCCCGGATGCAGCGGGTCCTGCCACGGCCCGAGCTCGGGATTGGTACGGTCGACCGCGAGCGCGTACTGGGTCAGATCGTTGGTGCCGATGCTGAAGAAATCCACCTCGCGCGCGATCGACTCGCCGAGCACGGCCGCGGATGGGATCTCGATCATCACCCCCAGCCGAGGGTGAGGAGCGCCGGGGGATTGCTCCACGGCGCGGCTCGCCAGCTCGCGGAAGAGCGCGACATCCTGCAGATCGCCAATCATCGGGGCCATGATCCATGGTTGGCGGCCGGTTCGCTCCCCGGCGCGCAGGATGGCGCGCAGCTGGGCGAGGATCAGCTCCGGGTTGCGCCGCGCCAGGCGCATGGCGCGCATTCCGAGAAAGGGATTCGCCTCCGCGGGCAGGTTGAGATAGCCGATCGCCTTGTCGCCCCCCACGTCCAGGAGGCGGATCACCACCGGTCGCTCGCCCATGAGCTCCAGGACCGAGGCGTAGGCTGCGGCCTGCACCTCTTCTCCAGGCGCCGACGGCCGGCCCATGAACAGAAACTCGGTGCGGAACAGGCCGATTGCCTCGGCGCCGGCCGCTAGTGCCGCCGCCGCCTCCTCCGGATGCCCGATGTTCGCCGCCAGCGTGATCCGGTGGCCGTCGCGGGTGCGCAGCGGCTGCCCGGATAGCTCGCGATCGGCGATCGACCGCGCCTCCGAGGCATGCCGCCGCCGCTCCAGCGCCTCCAGCTCGGACGGGTCGGGTTCGAGCACGACCTCGCCGCGCTCGCCGTCGATGGCCAGTGCCACTCCGGGGGGAATCGCGGTTGGAACGCCCTCCACGCCGACCACCGCCGGAATGCCCAGCGCTCGGCTCAGGATGGCGGCGTGCGCGGTTCGCGACCCACCGCCCAGCACCACTCCGGCAAGCAGCGCCGAGTCGAGCTCCGCAGTCACCGAGGGCGGCAGGTCCTCGGCCACCACGATGGAGCGGCGCACCAGCTGGGGACCGACCTCGCCGCGCGCGCTGCGTGCCACGCGCGCCACGACGTCGCGGACGTCGGCAGCCCGGGCGGAGAGGAGCTCGTCGTCGAGCGCCGCGAGCTGCGCGGCGGCGGCCTCTCCCGCGCGCGAGACCGCGGAGCTGGTCGGCTCCCCGGCGCTCATCCGCTGGCGCGCCTCGGCGCCCAGCTCCGGGTCGTTTGCCATCATGCTCTGCGCCTCGAGGATCTCGGCTT
>JALYXZ010000148.1 GCA_030946825.1 Chloroflexota bacterium
AGCAGCAGCGCTCCCAGGAACCCAGTGGCCGCGGGCTGCTTGAGCGGACCGGTCCACAGCCAGCCGCCGATCAGCCCTCCCGCGATGCCGATCAGGAGCGTTCCGACGCACCCATTCCGTTCCCGGCCGGGGACCAGGAAGCCGGCGAGCGCTCCCGCCAGTAGCCCGATGATGATCCAGCCGAAGACGCCCAGCCCCTCTGGCATGCCTACCCTCCTCCTGCAGTCGAACCTTCGGATTGCCCGGGCAGCATAGCCGCCGGCGGCGCGGAGTAGGGTCGCGTGAAGTCCACGATCACCGCTCCCGAGCGCACCGCGACGGGGAAACGCTGGAGCGGGGGCTGGCCAGAGCCGATCGGGGTGCCGTCGTAGGTCCACCCTCGACCGCGACAGTCGACGAGCCGATCCGCTCCGATCGTCACCGGACACCCGCTCTCGGGGCTGGTCGCGTTGACCACCGAGTAGCCTCCGCCCGGGAGTGGCGCGACGACGATGCTGATCGCAACGTGGCCGCCTTCCTGCGGCCGCTCGCCACGCAGCCCATGACTGGCGGCAAGCAGCAGGTCGCGGTGGATCGGCCGCGCCACCTCGGCGGTCGCGGCCACCGCATAGTTGGCATCGCCGCGTGCCGGCGCGAGGCTGAAGATCAGCGGCCTGATGACGAGCATGATGGCCACCAGGCCGGCCAGGGCCAGAAGCGCGGCGAGCGCGTAGCGACGCAGCGGCATCCGGTCAGCACACTCCCGCCGGTGGGGCCAGCTCGACGAGGGTTGCGCCACTGGTGTTGTAGAACAGCGTCCCGTGGGTGTGGGCGCTGCGCGAGGCACGGTCGCGGCGAGTCAGGCGCACGTGCCCATGCAGCCAGAGCGGAGGATGCAGCCGCTCGGCCAGCCAGCGGAACGCCGGGAAGCCGCGATGGGCAACGTCGGGCGCGTCGTTGATGCCTTTCGGCGCCGCGTGAGTGACCAGCAGTGTGGTGCGCCCCCGGGCCGACCACCACGCCCTGAGCGCGCGCGCCCACATCACGACGTCGCTCACCTCCTGCGGGCCGCCGCTGTATGTGGGCGAACCGCCGAGCCCGATGATCGGCAGGCCGTGCTCGAGGTGCAGTGCGCCGTCGATCAGCGGCAGCGGTGCCCCGAGGCGCTCCAGCGCAGCCGGGCTCCACGCCTCGCCGATGTCGTGATTGCCGCGCACGTAGACCAGCGGCACGCAGAACGCGTCGGCCAGGAACCCCAGGAACTCCGGTCGCAGGTCGCCGCAGCCGACGATCAGATCGATGGGGGCCAGCCGCTCGCGCGTGGCGGCCGAGCTCAGCGCCGGGTCCTCCTCGTCCGACACCGCCAGGATCCGGATCGGGCGCCCGTCGCGGCCGGCAAAGGGCCGCCGGTCCGGCCACTCGACGCTGATCCGCTCCGTCACCGCTGCGCGTCCGGGCTGTCCTCCGCCTCCGCCTGCGTCGAGGTCGAGGCTGGCTCATCGGTCGAGGCTGGCTCATCGGCCGAGGCTGGCTCATCGGCCATTGACGGGGGGCGCGCCGGATCGCGCAGGAGCTCTTCCCGGTTTCGCTCATCGACCGAGGCGCTCGACTGCACCGTGCGGGACAGCCGCCCCTCGCCTGCCTGACGCAGCTCCCGGCTGCCGAGCAGTGAGGTCGGCGACGACGCCGGGGGCGGCGGTAGTGGCTGGCCGGGCAGGATCAGCTCGATGACATCTGCATCCACTCCCACCCCGCCGTTCTGCAGGGCCGCGGCGATCCGATTATGCCCGTCGTACACGAAGTACTCGTCCCCCACCTGGAGCAGGTCGACCGGCGGCAAGGCGGCCATCCGATCCAACGCACGATTGATGCGCTGCCAACGGGCCCGCCAGTTCATGCCGCGCAGGCCGGGCAGCGGGAGGAAGTCGCCGGTGTTCTGGGACGGCTGCCGAGCGGTCCCCACGATCTTCTCGATCGGCACGATCTCGAGGCCCCGCGAGCGGCGCGCCGCCTGGCTGGCCTGGGGATGGAGGTCGTACAGCGAGGGAAGCCCCTGCCGGCGACGCTCTCGAAGCTGCGCACGCGGGCTTGCCGCTCGCCGTCGGAGATACGCATCGAGCAGCTGGCGTGCGAGCGCAGCCCCAACCGCACCCACGGCGAGGGGTTTGAGAAGCGCGCGAAGGAGGGTGCTCATCGACATCGGCCAAAAACTTGCTTTGCGTTTGGACTCGGGCGCTAGTATTGTCCGCCCGTTCGAGCATGATGCAGGCCGCCGGCCGCTCGTGACCGATTCGCGTGCCACAAGGGGAGGCAGACGTTGGCGACTGTCACCTTCGATCACGTATCCAAGCGCTATGGTCCCGAAGTGGTCGCGGTCAACGACCTGAACCTGGAGATCCAGGACGGGGAGTTCCTTGTCCTGGTCGGCCCGTCCGGATGCGGCAAGACCACGGCGCTCCGCTGCGTCGCCGGCCTCGAGGAGATCACCGACGGACAGCTCCGGATCGGTGACCGCGTCGTGAACGATGTCGCGCCAAAGGATCGCGACATCGCCATGGTCTTCCAGTCCTACGCCCTCTACCCGCACATGAGCGTCTTCGACAATCTCGCCTTCGGGCTGAAGCTGCGCAAGACGCCCAAGGACCAGATCAAGCGGCGCGTCGACGAGGCCGCCAAGATCCTGGGCCTGGAGCGGCTGCTCGACCGAAAGCCGAAGGCGCTCTCGGGCGGCCAGCGGCAGCGCGTGGCGCTGGGCCGCGCCATCGTCCGGGAGCCGGAAGTGTTCCTGATGGACGAGCCGCTCTCCAACCTTGACGCCAAGCTGCGGGTCGAGACCCGAGCGAACATCGCCCGACTTCACCAGCGACTCGAAACGACGACCGTGTACGTCACCCACGACCAGGTCGAGGCGATGACCATGGGCGACCGGATCGCGGTCATGCGCGACGGCCTCCTGCAGCAGGTCGGCTCGCCCCAGGACCTCTACGAGCACCCGGTCAACATCTTCGTGGCCGGCTTCATCGGCTCGCCATCCATGAACTTCGCGACCACCCAGGTCGACGAGGGCGGCCTCAAGCTCGGGGAGGCCCGCCTGGAGCTGAGCGCCAAGGCCGCGCAGGTGGCGGCGGACCGGCCGCGTGGCTCGCAGGTGACGATCGGCTTCCGACCCGAGCACCTCGAGCTGCTCAACGGCGAGGATTCCGGCGTGGTGAAGATCCCTGCCAAGGTCGAGGTGGTCGAGTTCCTCGGCAACGAGGAGCTGCTGCATGCCGACGCGCAGGGAAACGAGATCGTGGCGCTCGTCTCCTCGGATCGGCGCGTGAAGGTTGGCGACCTGATCGACTTTGCGTTGCCGATCGACAAGCTGCACATCTTCGACCCCGAGACTGAGAAGAGCTTGACAGCCTGAACGGCGTGACCGCCGACGAACCATCCCGCGCAACGCCCAAGCGTTTCGCACCACGGGCTTACACGCGCCGAGAGCGGGTGTGAGCCCACCGACCGATGGCGACGCCAAGGCGCCGCCGGCTCACGGAACAAGGTGGAGGAACTCATGACCAGACTCCGGTTCGTCGCTGCCCTCACCATCTCGACGGTGGCGATGTCGGCGTGCGCGGCCAACAACACTCCCGGCAACCAGACCAGCCCCGGTTCCAGCGGAGGCGGCGGAGGCGGAGGCGGGAGCGTCACCGTGACGAGCCTGTGGGGCGGCGCGGAGGGGGATGCCTTCAAGAAGGTGCTCGACGCCTTCTCGTCGAGCAGCGGCTGCAAGGCCAACTACGACTCGCAGCGGAATGACTATGCGACGGTCCTGCGCAGCAACCTGCAGAAGGGCCAGATCGACGTCGCCATCCTCCCGGGCATCGGCTACCTGCGGACCCTGGTCCGCGACTCGAAGCCGATCTTCCATCCGAAGAAGCTCTCCGACCTGGGCGTCTCGAATGACGACCTGAAGAATGCGTACGCGGCGAGCGTGTCCGAAACCGGCCTCAGTGCCGGGACGGTCGATGGCACCGCCTACGCGGTGATGGTCAAGCTGAACTCCAAGAGCACGTTCTGGTACCGGCCGGACAAGTTCAAGACTCTCGGCGTTCAGACTCCCAAGACGATCGACGAGCTCATCAAGCTCGAGCAGACGATCAAGAGCAAGGGCGACGTCCCGCAGGCGCTCGGCGCCAAGGACTCGTGGACGCTCACCGACTGGTTCGAGAGCATCTATCTGCGCCAGGCCGGCAAGGACGCCTATAACAAGCTCTTCAGCCCTGACGGCAACTGGACCGATGCAACGGTCAAGACCGCGGTCAAGACGATGACCGACATCCTCAAGCCGGAATACATCGTCGGCGGAGACATGAATGCCGCCACCGGCACCGCCTTCCTCGACGCGCTGGCCCAGGTCTTCGGCACCACGCCGAAGGCGGACATGTACTACGAGGGTGGCTTCGCTGGCGGCATCGTGCTCGGCCAGATCAACAAGGCGGCGAAGCCGGGCGAGACGATCGACTTCTTCGACTTCCCGTCAGCCGGAAGCGAAACCGGCCAGATCACCATCGGCGGCGACGTGATGGCCGCCTTCACCGATACGGACTGCACGAAGAAGTTCGTGAAGTACATGCTCACCAAGGACGCCGGCGAGACGTGGGCCAAGCAGGGCACCATCATCAGCCCGATGAAGGACGTCAGCTCCAGCGTCTACCCAAATGAGCTGACCAAGAAGGAGGCCGAACAGGTGGCCAAGGCCACCTTCGCAGGCTTCGATGGATCGGACCTGATGCCCGCCGGCGCGGACCTCGGGGCGGCACTCCAGACGGTCCTGAAGGATCCGACGAAGTCCGACACGATCCTCGACCAGTTCAACAAGGATGCCAAGCAGGCCTGGACCGACGAGAAGCCGGCCTGACCTGACCTAAGCACGGAGCGGGGTCGATCCGTCGGCCCCGCTCCCATCCCTCCATCCTCGGCTGGTGAGGTCAGTCATGAGCGCCACGAGCACCGCGGTCACCTCGGCGAAAGCCCAGCGCAGCGGCGGTTCCCCGATTCGCGGCTGGAACTGGATGGCGAGCCTGTTCCTCGCTCCGGCGCTGCTGTTGCTCGGGGTCTTCATGCTCTACCCGGTGATCAGCACCATCGTGCTGAGCTTCGATCGCGGCCTCGGTAACTACATCCGCCTGCTGACCGCCGACCGCAGGTTCCTAGACCTCAGCACGTTCCCACCCTCCGGCGCGCTGTTCAACAACGTCCTGTGGGTGGTCTTCTACACGAGCGGATGCATCTTCTTCGGCCTGCTGATCGCGGTGCTCGCCACGCGCGTGCGCTACGAGCAGGCGATCAAGGCGATCGTGTTCCTGCCGATGGCGATCGCCGCAACTGCCCTGGGCGTCATCTGGCGCTTCGTCTACACCCCGGATCGCGACACTGGCCTGCTCAACGCGCTGCTCGGGATCTTCCACCTCGGACCGATCGCGTTCCTCGGAGACACCGGCTGGGTCAACACCGCACTGATCATCGCCGGCATCTGGGGCTCGGTCGGCTTCGCCACCGTCATCCTGTCGGCGGCGCTCAAGGGGATCAGCACCGAGGTGCTGGAGGCGGCGAGGGTCGACGGTGCGCGGGAGAGCCAGATCTTCCGGCGAATCATCATCCCGATGCTTTCGCTGCCGATCAGCGTCGTCGCCGTCACCCTGGTCATCAACGTCATCAAGCTCTTCGACCTGATCTACGTCATGACCGCGGGAGGCCCGGGCTCCTCGAGCCGGGTGATCGCCTTCACGATGTACCAGGAGGCGTTCCCCGCCGGCCGGGTCGATTACGGCGCGGCGGTGGCGGTCATGATGCTCGTCATCCTGATCCCGGTGCTGATCTTCAACGTCCGGCGCTTCCGCAGCGAGCGGGTGGTCCAATGAGCGGCGCATTCGGCGACCAGGCGCTCGAACCGCCGGCGCGGACCACGAGCCAGCGGATGGCGCGATTCGTCGCCAAGACCCCGATCCACATCGCGCTGCTCGCGATCGCGCTGGTCTGGCTGTTGCCCACCATCGGCCTGCTGATCACCTCCTTCCGGCCATCTCAGGACGTGCTGTCCAACGGCTGGTGGACCGTTTTCACCGGCAATCTCAAATTCACAACCGACAACTACCAGAGCGTGCTGGGCGGCCAGGGGATGCTCACCGCGTTCCTGAACAGCGTCTCGATCAGCATCCCCTCCACCATCCTGCCGCTGCTCATCTCGGCCCTCGCGGCGTACGCCTTCGCGTGGCTCGAGTTCCCGCTTCGGGACACGATCTTCCTCGTGGTCGTCGCGCTGCTGATGATCCCGGTGCAGATGACGCTCATCCCCCTCCTCGACCTGTTCGCGGCCCTGGGGCTGAATCGCGGCTTCCTGATGCTGTGGATCGCGCACACCACGTTCGCGCTGCCGTTCGGCATCTTCCTCCTCCGCAACTTCTTCATCACCCTGCCGCGCGACCTGATCGAGGCCGCTCGGATGGACGGCGCGAGCAGCTGGAAGATCTTCACCACGGTGGTCGTTCCGCTCTCCGTGCCGGCCCTGGCGAGCTACGGGATCTTCCAGTTCCTGTGGGTCTGGAACGACCTGCTGATGGCGCTCATCTTCGCCCCGCGCGGCGGGCAACCGATGACCGTCCAGGTGACCGGGCTGCTCGGCACCTACGGCACGGAGTGGCACATCCTGGCCGCTGCGGCCTTCGTCATCATGCTGGTGCCGCTGATCGTCTTCTTCAGCCTCCAGCGCTATTTCGTGCAGGGACTGCTCGCCGGGTCGGTGAAGTAACCGCCGAGCTGCTTCGCCGCGGCGGCCGGGACCTGGCCCGCGCGCGGCGATCGACGGGCGGCCCGGCGGGCGCTCCGCGACAATCGGGGTCATGACCGAGCCGTCGCGATCCGTCGTCCACCTCGTGCCCCACACCCACTGGGACCGAGAGTGGTATCGGCCGTTCCAGTCGTTCCGCATGCAGCTCGTCGAGCTGGTCGACTCGGTGCTTGAGATGCTCGCGGCGGACGAACGCTTCGCGTTCACCCTCGACGGACAGCTGGCCACCGTCGACGACTACCTGGAGATCCGCCCGGACCGCGAGGCGGAGCTGCGCCGATTCGTGGAGAGCGGCAGGCTTGCAGTCGGACCCTGGCAGATCCTGATGGACGAGTTCCTGGTCTCTGCGGAGACGATGATCCGCAATCTGCAGATCGGGCACGCCCGCGCCGAAGCGCTGGGCGGCGCGATGCCGGTCGGCTACCTGCCCGACATGTTCGGCCACGTGGCGCAGATGCCGCAGCTGCTGCGGCGGGCGGGTATCGACCGAGCGGTGGTGTGGCGGGGCGTGCCGGCCGCGGTCGACTGGCACCGGTTCGCCTGGACCGCGCCAGATGGCTCGACGGTGACCGCCGAGTACCTGAACGAGGGGTATGGCAGCGCGGCATACCTGCTCGCCATCCCGGAGCGCCTGGGCGACAAGCTGGCGATCTTTGCCGCCCACATGCGTCCGTTCTTCGGCGATGACCCGCTCTTGGCGATGTACGGCGCAGACCATGCCGCGCCGTTGCCGGAGCTGATGGAACTGGTCGACGCGGTGAACGCCGCCGACGAGGAGTACGCGATCACGGTCGACAC
>JALYXZ010000155.1 GCA_030946825.1 Chloroflexota bacterium
CGGTCGCCTGGAAGACGATCGGAACGTGGGTGTGCCCGAACAGGCAGACCGCGGTGTCGAATGCCGCGAGGTTGGCGGTCGCCACCGAGGTGGAGGTGATGTACTCCCAGATCGGGTCGCGCGGCGATCCGTGGACAGCGGTCATGGCCCGCTCGCGGCGCACCTCGGGCAGGGCGGCCAGGTAGGTGCGCGCGTTGCCGTCGAGGATTCCGGCCGTCCAGGCGATGGCCTTGGCCGCGTCCGGGTTGAAGTCGCCCGGATCGACGGTGCCGATGGCGGCGCCGTCATGGTTGCCCATCACGCTCCGGGCGCCCATCTGCTGCAGCGCGGCGATCACCTCGTTCGGTTGCGGCCCGTAACCGACGATATCCCCCAGCACCCACAGCTCATCGATCTGCGGCAGGTCGTCCCAGACAGCCTCCAGCGCGGAGAGGTTGCTGTGGATGTCGGAGAGGACCGCGAACCGCATGCGGGTGCCGAGTATACCGATGCCGCCGGCGACGCCAGCGCTTCGTCCGCCATGGTCGCTCAGCCGAGCGGGCGGCGGGAAGCCTCGCCCGGCCGACGGGGAAACCGCGCCGGCGTGACGGCAGCCTTGGAGACCAACACGAATCGATGGCCGCCGAGGGACGCCGAGCCGGTCTCCTCGAGGCTGATGCCATCGCCGCCCAGCTGCTCGGCCGCGACCCGGCCGCCCGTCAGCTCGTCGCTCGCCGCGGTGAGCGGCCCCTTCCAGGCGACAAGCGTTCCGCCGGGGCGGACGAGCGGCAGCGCGAGCTCGACCAGGACGGGAAGCGGGGCGCAGGCGCGAGCGGTGGCCAGGTCGTAGCGCTCGCGGTGGCCAGCGTCGTGACCCAGCAGCTCCGCGCGCCGGCTGATGACCGTGACGTTTCGCAGCTCCAGCTCCCGCGCGAACTCCGTGAGCACGACGGCCTTCTTCCCGACCGACTCGACGAGCGCCCACTGCACATGCGGAAGGGTGATCGCCAGCGGAATCGCGGGCAGCCCGCCCCCCGATCCGATGTCGACCGCGGACCGTGGCTCCAGGCGCGCGAGGAGTGGCAGCGCAATCAGCGCATCGAGGAGATGGAGGCGCGCGACGTCGGCAGCCCCGACGACGCGGGTCAGGTTGAGCCGCCGGTTCGCCTCCAGCAACAGCACGACGAACCGCTCGAGGCGCTCGAGGTGGATCGGTTCGATTCGCCGAGCGAGCCGGGGGTGGTCGCCCAGCAGGAGCTCGAGCCTCGCGCGGGCGGAGCGAGCGATCTCGGTCGGCTCCAGGTCATCGGACAAACAAAATGCTCCCCGCGGACGCCTTTCAGTCTTCCCGACGAGGTGCGGTGTCGCGGCCGGCTCTCGCATCGGCCCCGCAGCCCCGCCGGTTACCGTACTCGGCGGCCGGTGGAAGCAGGACGTCCAGTGTCCCAGCCGCCGCTGCGATCGGCAACCGGCTTATCCACGAACGACCGCCGCGCAGCCCGGATTGTGGACAACTGCGCCCGATATACTCCAATCCGATGGCGAATCCGGGCCGCCGGGCGGCTACGATCGGGGACCAGTGGCGGCGACGCTGATCGAAGGCGCGCAGCCGCGCTTCGCGCACGAGAGCGAAGCTGAGCTGGCGAGGATCCTCGACTACTACCGGATCCAATGGCGATACGAACCCGACACCTTCCCCATCTCCTGGAACGCCAGCGGCGCGGTCGTCGAGTGTTTCGCGCCCGACTTCTACCTGCCGGAGATCGGACTCTACCTGGAGCTGACGACCCTGAAGCAGTCGCTGGTCCGCAAGAAGAACCGCAAGCTCCGCCATCTCCGCCTCCTCTATCCGGAGATCCGGGTGAAGCTCTTCTACGCGCGTGACTTCAAGGCCCTGATGCTCAAATACGGGCGCCTGTCGTTCCTGGCCGAGGGAGCCAGCGTCCCCGGCCCTGAGCTCGACAGCTCCGAGCTGGGTGCAGCCTCGTGACCGGCCTCGGTACTCGGTCGGTTCATGACGACGTGGAGGAGATCCTGCTCAGCCACGAGCAGCTTCAGGCCCGGGTCGCGGAGCTGGGCCGCCGGCTCTCCACTGATTTCGACGGTCGCGACCCGGTGCTGGTCAGCGTCCTGAAGGGATCGATCGTATTCCTCGCCGACCTGATGCGATCGATCGACGTCCCGCTCAGCGTCGACCTGATGGAGGTCAGCAGCTACGGCGCGGGCACCGAGTCGAGCGGTCAGGTGCGGATCATCAAGGATCTGTCGAGCTCGATCGAGGGTCGCCACGTGATCGTCGTCGAGGACATCATCGACACCGGACTGACGCTGAACTACCTGCTCCGCTATCTCCACGACAAGAGCCCCGCGTCGATCACCGTCTGCTGCCTGCTCGACAAGCCGGCGCGCCGCCTGGCCGAGATCGAGATCGCGTATCGGGGCTTCACCATTCCGGATCGGTTCGTGGTCGGCTATGGCCTGGACTACGACGAGCGGTTCCGAAACCTGCCGTACGTCGGCGTGCTTCGCCCCGCGGTCTACGCCGGCGGACCGCCCGAGGGCTGACGATGTCGAGCGGGGGACGCCGCTTCCGATTCCTGATCCTGCTTGGCAGCCTGCTGATGATCGTCGCCGGCTTCCTGCCGTGGTGGCAGGCGGGCGGCGACCGCGTCGGCGGCGTGCCGCTTCCCTCCACCGCCGGGATCGGCCTTCAGGGGCCGGGGTTGGTCATCTTCGGCGCAGCGGTGGTGGCGCTCGTGCTCCTCGACATCGGCTACATGCGGGGACGCTGGGGATTCGTGCTGGATGCCCCGATCGTGTACGTCGGACTCGGGGTGCTCGCCGGCGCCGCGCTCGGCTATCGCGCCTGGGAGCTGTGGTCGGTGGGCTTCCTGCCATGGCCGCAGCACTCGCCGGGGCTGGCGGTGGCGGGTGTCGGCGTGGCGCTGCTGCTGTACGGCGCGGGAAGCGGATTCGGCGCTCGCCGCCCGGTGTGACGGCTCGCCGCCGCTGGCCTGCGGGGGAGCTACCTTGCCGGGGGCAGGACGAGCGGGCTGATGAACAGCCAGCCGATCACCACCACCACCAGCAACACGGCGAGGATGACGATCGGGCGCAGGTCGGGCCGATAGGAGCGCGGCGGCCGGGGAGGTCGCGAAGGTCCGTTCGGAACGTCAGACATCGGTCGAACCCGGACCTCAGATCTCGCCGAGGTACGCCTGGCGGACCTGCGGATTGGCCGCGAGGTCTGAGGCACTCTCCGCGAGGATGATGCGCCCGGTCTGCAGCACGTATCCGCGCTGCGCGATGTTCAGTGCCTGGAGCGCGTTCTGCTCGACCAGCAGGATGGTGGTGCCCTGCCGGTTGATCTCCTGGATGATCGAGAAGATCTGCTGAACGAGGATCGGTGACAGCCCCAGGGACGGCTCGTCGAGGAGCAGCAGCTTGGGCCGAGACATCAGTGCCCGGCCGATGGCGAGCATCTGCTGCTCCCCGCCGGAAAGGCTGCCGCCACGCTGCGCGCGGCGTTCGGCGAGCCTGGGGAAGAGCTGGAAGACGCGTGCGAGGTCCTCGTTGACCTCGGACCGCTTGCGCGTGAATCCGCCCATCTGCAGGTTCTCGAAGACGCTCAGCCGGGAGAAGATGCGTCGCCCCTCGGGCGCATGGCCCAGGCCGCGCGGCACCAATCGGTACGCATCCACGCGCGAGATATCGGTTCCGTCGAACATCACCCGCCCGGACCGAGCGCGCACCAGCCCGCTGATCGTCTTGAGCGTGGTCGTCTTGCCGGCGCCGTTCGAGCCGATGAGCGTCACGATCTCACCGCGGCGCACGTTGATCGTCACCCCGCGCAGGGCCTGGATGTGGCCGTAGAAGGCGTCGACCGCCTCCATGCTCAGCAGGTCGTCGGTTGCGGCTGGCTGGGCGGTCATGAAGGCGGCTTCCCGAGGTACGCCTCGATGACGCGGGGGTTGCGCCGGATCTCCTCCGGGGTGCCCTCCGCGATGCGCTCGCCCTGATCCAGCACGGTGATCCGGTCGCTGATGCCCATCACCACCCGCATGTCGTGCTCGATGAGCAGCACGGTGAGGCCCAGCTCAGTGCGGAGCCGCCCGATCAGCGCGGTGATCTCGCCGGTCTCGCGCGGATTCATCCCCGCGGTCGGCTCGTCGAGCAGGAGCAGGACCGGCTCGCAGGCGAGCGCGCGAGCGATCTCGAGACGTCGCTGGTCGCCGTATGGGAGGTTCCGAGCCAGCTCATCGTCTCGCCCGCGCAGCCCGGCCAGCTCCAGGTAGCGGGCCGCACGGGCCCGTGCTTCCTGCTCCTCGGCCCGATGACGCGGGGTGCTGAGCACGGCGTCGACCGGCGTCGACCGCAGCTTCAGGTGCATGCCGACCAGGACGTTCTCGAGCGCCGTCATGTTGTGGAAGAGGCGGATGTTCTGGAAGGTGCGTCCCACCCCGGAGCGCACGATGTCGTTGGGTCGCGCGCTGCGGAAGATTCCCAACCGACGAATGAAGCTCTCGTACCAGGCCGGCCTGGCCATCGCCGTCGGCAGGATCAGGGTGGCGAGCAGCAGGGCCAGCAGTCCCCAGAGCGCCACCAGCTGGATGTTGCCGCCCGACACCAGGATCCCGATCAGCAGCACCAGGAGCGGGGGCGCGAACCAGAGCAGCGGCTCCAACCAGGCGCGGCGCGCCGGCGCGATGAGACGCATCCCGGACAGCTCGATCGATCCGGACGTCGGCGGGATCAGCCCCGCGATGACGTTGAAGAACGTCGTCTTTCCCGCGCCGTTCGGACCGATCAGGCTCACGATCGCCCGACGAGGAATGACGAACTCGATGTTGCGCAGCGCGACGAGGCCGCCGAACTGTTTGGTGATCGAGCGTGCGATCAGGACATCGTCCGGCGTCTCGGGCACGGCCGGAGCGGCCTGCGCAGCGGCGGTCATGCCAGGGGCTCCGCGCTCTCCTGCGGACTGCTCAGATCGTCGCCCTGCGGCGTGTGCAGCTCCCGCCGCCGCCGGCTGCTCGGGAACAGGCCCTCGGGACGCAGCAGCATCATCGCCACCAGCGCGATGCCGAACAGCAGGAACTGGTACTGCAGGAAGTCGATGCTGCTCAGGAACGGGATGTTGAGCGGCTGGAGGAAGTTTGTCAGCTGCTTGAGCACCACGCTCTGGACGATGAAGACCACGAAGGCACCGATGGCCACGCCCCAGATGTTGCCCATTCCGCCGAGGACCACCATCGCCAGGATTGTGAACGAGACCGTGAAGCCGAACTGGTCGGGGCTGACGAAGACGAGGCGGGAGGCGGCGAACACGCCGGCCAGCCCCGATGTCGTCGCGCCCAGCGCGAAGGCCAGCAGCTTGGTGGTGATGGTATTGACGCCGCTGCTGGCCGCCGCCAGCTCATCCTCGCGGATCGCCATCCAGGCGCGCCCGAGCCGCGAGTCCTGCAGCCGGTAGAGAAGGATCAGGACGATGGTCAGCAGCACGACCATGGTCACGTAGAACGGGATCGGGTTGCTGGCCCCGAAGATGATTCCCGGAAGCGAAGGGCGGTCCACACCGCTGATCCCGTTGGTGCCGTTGGTCAGCGCGTCGGAGTTGGTGAACACGACCGGCACGATCTCGCCGAAGCCGAGCGTCACGATCGCCAGGTAGTCACCGCGCAGCCGGAGCGTCGGCGCGCCGAGCGCGATCCCGAACAGGGCGGCCACCAAAGCGCCGACGATCAGCATCGGCCAGAACGGCACGTGGATGCCGTAGAACGACGAGGCCAGCAGCCCGTAGGCATAGGCGCCGATGGCGAAGAAGGCGGCATAGCCCAGGTCGAGCAGGCCGGCGAGGCCGACCACCACGTTCAGCCCCAGGGCCAGCAGGACGTAGATGCCGGCACCGTTGAAGTTGTCGATCCAGACGCCCTGGGTGTTGAAGCCGGAGAAAGGCGGCGCCAGGACGATGAGCGGCAGCGCGATGGCCACCAGCAGCATGGCGGCCATGATCGCAACCGAGCGGTGCCGGCCGAAGAAGTCGAAGAGCCGGTCGGTGGTGCCCAGCGCGGTGGCGCCCGTCTCGCTGTCATCGACCGTTCCGCGCTGCCGGGTCATGCTCGCTCTCCGATCTGCTGGCCCAGGATGCCCGCGGGCCGGAAGACGAGCACCAGGATCAGGACGCTGAAGACCAGGGCCTCCTGCCAGCGTGACAGGCCGGTCGTCACCGCCGCGACCTCGATGAAGCCGATGGCGAAGCCACCGAGGGCCGCGCCGACGGTGTTGCCGATCCCTCCCAGGACTGCCGCGGTGAACGCCTTCAGGCCGGCGTCGAAGCCAAGGTTGAAGACGATGTTGCCCTTGTAGAGACCGTAGATCAGGCCGGCGGCGCCGGCGAGCGCCGAACCGACGAAGAAGGTAATGGCGATGGTGGCATTGATGTTGACCCCCATCAGCTGCGCCGCTTCACGGTCCTGGGCGGTCGAGCGCATCGCACGTCCCAGGCGCGTGCCGCCAACGAACAGCTGCAGGCCGATCATCAGCACCACGGCGACCAGGAAGATCAACAGGTTCAGAAGGGGCACCGATGCGCCCAGGAGGGTGAATCGGTACTCCAGGCTCACGAGCTGCGGGGACGGTACCGGCGAGTTGCTGATCAGCACCTGGACGACGTTCTGGAGGATGAAGCTGACGCCGATCGCCGTGATCAGCGGCGCAAGGCGAGGCGCATTCCGCAGCGGCCGGTACGCGAAGCGCTCGATGGCGGCGCCGAGGACCCCGAGGATGACCATGGTGACCAAGAAGCCCAGCAGCAGGACCCCGATCAGCAGCGGGATCGACTTGATCGCGCCGCCGAACCCGAGCGAGGTGAAGATCAGGTAGGCGACGAACGCGCCGACCATGAAGACGTCGCCGTGGGCGAAGTTGATGAGCTCGATGATCCCGTAGACCATCGTGTAGCCGAGCGCGATCAGCGCGTAGATCGCGCCGATGGTCAGCGCACTGAAGTATTGGGCTGTTCCAGTCGCGACGACGTTGGTGAACGACTCGCTCCGCGTGCCGAGCCATGTCAGGCCGATCATCAGCAGCCAGCTGATGACGAGCGCACCGGCTGCGATGAGCGCCAGCCTGAGGATGCGGAACGTCACACGCGACCTCGCGAGCTCCAGGTTGCCCGGCGGAGCCGGAACGGAAAGGAAAGGGCGGCCGGAAACGCGTCCCGGCCGCCCGTCGGTTCAGCGGGTCACTGCCCGCCTTCGAACGCCTGCTGCTTCACGAACGTCCAGCCGCCCTTGCCCCCGTTGAGGCTCGCATCGACCTTGTAGAACGAGATGAAGGCCTGCTTGATGTCGCCGGTGCTCGTGAAGCTGATCTTCCCGAGCGCCGTGTCGTACGTCTTCGAGGCATCGAACACGTAGGCGCGAACTGCCTCTCTCAGGCTCTTCATGTCGCTGGCCGAGGCCGCCGAATCGGCGATCGCCTTCAGCAGCACCTGGGTGCATGCATACGCGATTGCGCTGTACGCGCCCGGATCGTTCTGGAACGCCGCCTTGTAGCGGCTCGAGAAGTCGCTGCCGCTCGGCAGGTCGTGGACGCCGGCGACGGTGCCGTACACGTCGTGCGAGTTGTCGACGCCGGCCAAGGTGATGAACGCGCCCTGGGAGCCACCGGTCCCCAGGTCCGCGATGCC
>JALYXZ010000171.1 GCA_030946825.1 Chloroflexota bacterium
ATCGGCGGCCTCCTGGCACGCTGACCGCCGCCGCCACTCTGACCGAGTGGCCGGGCGAGGAGAGGTACGGCGCGGCTCGGTACGAATGGGGGATCGAGGCCCCGCGGTTGCCACTTCTACCATCGGCTGCACGGCACCTACCAAAGGTTCCATTCATCGTCGGAGCGGCTTCCTGTGGGGCGCCGTGCTGCGGGGAGCGCATCTGGTGGCCAACGGGCATCGCGATCGTGGGGGCGGCCGTGAAGAGCTGATCAGCGTCGCCCAGGCCGCCTCCCTGCTCGGCGTCCATCCCAACACCGTCCGCGCCTGGACCGAGGCGGGGAGGCTGACCGCCTACCGCATCAACGCGCGGGGCGATCGGCGGTTCCGGCAAGGTGATGTCCAGCGCCTTCTCGGAGAGGGGGCGGATGCGCCGGAGCTCGCGGCCGCGCCGGTCCACCGCCGGGACGCGGAGCTCGCGGTGCTCACCCGGCTGACACAGGGCTCGGCCGCCGCCCTGAATGTCGCAGCGGTGTGCCGGACCGCGATCGAGGCACTTCGGGCGCATTTCGCCTACCCGCAGGTCGCCATCTATCTGGCCGGGCAGGCAGCGCTCGAGCTGGAGACGCACGCCGGCTACCGAGTCGCTCCGCCCACGCGACTGCCCCTCGGAGAGAGCCACCTGACGTCCGATGAAGCTGCTCCGGCGATGAGTGAGAGCGCGTCCGGACTTGAGCTACGGCTGCCGCTCCGGGCCTCGGGCGAGGTGCTGGGGCTGATGCTGATCGAGGACGGCGTGGACGGCGTGCTGGCAATCTCGCAGGTGCCGTTCCTGCGCACCGTCGCCAACGCAGCGGCTACCGGGATCTTCACCGCGCGGCTCCTGGCCCGCGCGCGTCGCGAGGTGACGAGAGCCCGGGCACTGCGCAGCGTGACCCAGGAGCTGACCGGAAAGCTCGATCTGACGACTGTGCTTGACGACATCGTCGACCGAACGCGGAGCCTGTTCGATGCCGACAAGGCGGGGCTCTGGTTCCTGGGCGACGGCCCGGAGCCCTTCCAGCTCGGGGCAGCGCGCGGCATCGGGGAGGTGTTCCAGGCCCGCGTCCGTGCGCTCCGGCTGGAGTCAGACGCGGCCGGCGTCAAGGCGATCCGGGAGCGCCGCACCTACGTTCTGCACGACGCAGACGCTGACGACCGCGTCGGACCGATGAGGGACGTCTACGCGGCCGAGGGGATCAAGACCGCGTGCCTAGTCCCGCTCGTGTCGCACGACCAGGCGGTCGGAGTGCTGGGCCTCTATCATCTGCGCCCCCAGGAGTGGCCCGCGGAGGAGCTGGCACTCGCCCAGGCGTTCGCCAACCAGGCCGCGGTGGCGATCAGCAATGCGCGGCTGTACCGATCGCTTGCCGCGCAGGCCGCCCGCATGAAGTCGATCCAGGACCTCTCGGCCCGCCTCAACCGCCTGACCGATGTCCAGATGATCGCGGAGGCGATCGTGGCCGAGGCGAGCACCCTCGCCGAGTTCCACGATATTCGCGTCTATTCTGTGGACTGGGCGACGGGGACCTGCGAGCCGGTGGCGTACACGCGGCGCCTTTTGGGAGAAGGCGATTTCCGCGAGCGCCTGCGCGTGGAGATCGGCCCGGGCTCGTTCACCGGGACGGTGGCCCAGACGGGCGAGGCGATGCTGATCAACGACGCCCTGGCCGACACTCGCGGGCACACCATCGACGGCACCGACGACATCGAGGAGTCGATGCTCGTGGTACCGATGCTCTACGAGGAGCGCGCCGTCGGGGTCCTGGCGCTGTCGAAGCTGGGCACCAACCAGTTCAGCGACGACGACCTGCAGACGATGAGCATCTTCGCCGGCTACGCCGCGCAGGCGTTCGCCAACGCGCACAGCTACGAGCAGCTCGCCCGGCAATCCGCCGAGCTGGCGCGCCAGCTGGACTCGCAGCGGCGACTTCTCGAGATCAACGAGCGACTGCTCAGCACCCTCGACCCCGGCGACGTGCTGGAGACGATCGCCGACGGCCTGCGCGCGGTCGTCTCGTACGACAACCTGTCCATCTACCGCGCCGACCACGAGCAGCAGGCCCTGGTTCCGGTGCTGACGCGCGAGCATCACGCCGACCTGATCTCGCGCTACATCATCCCATTCGGTCGCGGGCTGATGGGTTGGGTCGTGGATCACCACGAGCCAGCGCTGGTCAATGATGCGCTGAGCGACCCACGCGCGGTCCAGATCCCGGGGACCCCAACCGAGCCGGAGGCGATGATCGTGGTGCCCCTGGTCAGCAACGGCGAGGTGACCGGCGCCCTCAACGTGTCGCGCGGCGGAGGGCCCGAGGTCCACTTCAGCGATCAGGACTTCGAGCTGGTCAAGCTCTTCGCCGGCCAGGCGTCGATCGCCCTGCGGAATGCCGATACCCATCACGCGGTCAGCCTGCGGGCGGAAACCGATGCGCTCACGGGGCTGGGCAACCACGGGGCGTTCCAGAAGGACCTCGCACGGCTTCTGGATCGAGCACGAGGCCTGCCGGCCGACGCCAACCCGGGCGTGGCGCTGCTGATGATGGACCTCGACAGGTTCAAGACCTACAACGATCGGCTGGGCCATCCCGCCGGCGACGCGCTGCTGCATGCGGTGGGCACCGCGATCTACGGCGCAGCGCGCTCCGAGGACCTGGCCTACCGCTACGGTGGGGACGAGTTCGCGCTGATTCTCTCCTCGGTCGACGCCTCGCAGGCCGGGGTCGTCGCCGAGCGCGTGCGGCGAGCCGTGGCGCGTCTGACGAGCAAGGACTCGACGCCGGTGACGATCACGATCGGTGTGGCGGCATACCCCAGCGATGCGACGGACAAGAACGCCCTGATCGCGGCGGCCGATACCGCGCTCTACTACGGCAAGCAGGCCGGCGAGGACCGGGTCACGCTGGCCGGCGAGGTGCCCCGTGAGATTCGCGACCTGCGCGGCACGCTGGATGAACTCGCGCGGGCCGCGCTGCTGCACCCGGAAGATGCCGGCTCGGTGGAGCATCTGGTCGAGCATGCGGCGCGCCTCTCGGTGGTGGCTGCCGACCCGAGTGAGCAGCCGGTCCGTGACGCGCTGCTTGCCGTCGCCAGGAGCCTCGAGCACAAGGACGGCAGCACGCGCGGGCACGCGGACCGGGTTGGGCGTCTCGCGGGCAGGATCGGCGGCCAGCTCGGCTGCACCGACGACGAGGTGCGGACCATCGAGCTCGCGGCACGGCTGCACGACCTGGAACCGGTCGGAGCGGCGGGCCTGGAAACGGTGGCGGCGCTGCGGGGCGTGGCGGACATCGTCCGAAGCGTGGGTGAGTCATCGGCCGGGGCGGAGCGATCGCTGGCGGCCCAGATCGTGTGCGCGGCCGACGTGTACGACAGCATCGTGACCGGAGCCGGCGCACCGCGGCGGGGACGGGCTGCGGCGCTGGCCGGGCTGCGCGAGCAGGTCGGCACGGCCTATCTCGCGGAGGTCGTGGAGGCGCTGTCGACCATCGTGGTAACCAGGGAACGCCGACCGGCGCGGACAGCCGGGGGAGGCCGACGCGGGGACGCGAGCGCCGATCGACGCCGGCCCAGCGCGCGTCGGCCGCGCCGCGCATCGGTGCGGGCCGCCTAGATCCTGGGGGAAGGCCGCGGTGTATCATCGCGCACCTCCCATGCCGATCCCCCTCGCGTCGCCGCGCGCCCGGGCCGCCACCAGCCTGCTCATCGTGGCGGGCAGCGTGGCCCTCGCCGCCTGCTCGACGAGCGCGCCCCCGACATCGGCTTCCGGACGCTCGTCGACGTCCCCGTCGTTCACGCTCGCGCCGACCATTACCCCCTCGCCGACGCCGCTGCCAACTCCGTCGTTCACCAACCCACCCGACCCCTCGCTGCTGGCGCTCGTGCCCTCGCGGCTCGGAGCCGTGGTGGTCGACAAGCCGCCGATCACCGAGTACGGGGTGACCCCCGGCGACATCGGTCAGGCCGCCTACGGGCTCATCGGGGTGCGATTCCGGAGCCTGGTGATCGCCTACGTCGAGCGTCCGCGAACCATGAGCCTGTATGCCATGCGGGTCGATCCCCCCGCGGTCCATACCGCCGATCTCCAGCCCTACCTGGCCCAGATCGGGGAGTACGTCGGCATCCAGGGCCTGCACCCCGAAGCGTGGCATCCGGCGGTCGTCGCCGGCCGCTCGGTGTGGGCGCGGGGCGAGGATCCCGCGACCGCCGCCGGCACCACGATCTACACCTGGGCGGCGGGTCGCTACGTCTTCCTGCTGATCGGCGTGGTCGACGCGGTCAACCGCCAGATGGTTGCGGCTCTTCCGGGCGAGCCGCCGCCTGCGCCGCCGCCGACACCGGTACCGAGCCGATCGGCGTCACCAGCCCCGTCGGTGGCCAGCCCGAGCCCATCGGCCGCTCCCGGCGGCTGACCTGCAGACAGCCCTTACGCCGCGTGGGCAGCCGCAGAGGCTCAGGACGCTCCAGGCGCGTCCTTCTGGGTACCGCCGTCCTCGCGGCTATCATCGCGCCATGCCTACCTTCGACGGAACGGCGAGCGCCCTCGTGTCGGACGACCTGACGGATCCCTTCCTGCCCGTCGCGGAGCCCGACGACGACGGACGAGCGCGCAAGCGCGACCGCCTCGCGCGACTGCTCGCGGTGACCGCGATCCTCTACCAGCTCGGGCGCGGCGAGAAGGGCGTCGCCGTTGGTGAAATTGCCAAGCTGACCGGCATGACCACGCGCACCGTGTATCGAGACATCAAGGCGCTCGACGAGGAGCTCGGTGTCCCGATCTTCCAGGCGGGGCGCGGACGCTACGGGATCGAGAAGCAGTACTTCCTGCCCCCGCTGCACCTCAGCGTGCCGGAGGCGATCGTGCTCTTCCTGGCTGCGCGGCTGATCGCCCGCTGGTCGGACGAGTACGACCGAGCCGTGGTCAGCGCCTTCACCAAGATCGCGCAGGCGCTGCCGCCGCAGATCGCCCGCCACGTCGCGGCCTCGATGTTGGCCATCGGGGAGCAGCAGGCGAACGAGCCCTTCACCCGGATCTTCGCGACCGTCGCCCGCGGCTGGGCGGAGGGCCGCGTGGTCGAGATCAGCTACGAATCCAGCAAGGGAGAGTCTCGCACCACGCGCGTGCGACCCTACTTCCTGGAGCCCTGGGCGGCCGGACGGAGCGTCTACCTGATCGCGCATGACGAGCCGGCGGCCGCGATGCGCACCTACAAGATCGAGCGCATCAGCGCGGCGGTCCTCACTTCCGAGCGCTATCAGATCCCCGACGACTTCGATCCCGACCGATGGCTTGCGAACTCATGGGGAATCTGGTCAGCCGACAGCACACCGATGCAGACCGTTCGGCTGCGTTTCTCCCCGGCCGTCGCCCGACGGGTGCACGAGTCGACCTGGCACCGATCCCAGGAGCTGCGCGACCTGCCGGACAAGTCCGTGGAGCTGACCGTCAGGGTGGCCGGCATCGTCGAGATTCGGCCGTGGATTCTCTCGTGGGGCGACGCCGTCGAGGTCATCGAGCCGGCCGAGCTGCGCGCATCGGTTGCGACACTGCTGGAAACGGCAGCCTCGCGCTACCGGGCCCCGGCGGCGCGCCCGTGACCGATGAGGTCGAGCTGAAGTTCCGCGCCGCGACCGATGCGCCGCTCGTCGAGCTGGCCCGCAGGGACCGGCTGGCGGCCACCTCGCTCGGTCCGCCGATCAGCCATCGGGAGGAGGATATCTACCTCGACACGCCGGACCGTCGGCTCGATCGCTCACGCTGGGCCTGCCGGATTCGCACCCGCGAGGGGCGGACGATCGTGTCGCTGAAGGGTTCGGGCCGATCGGATGGCCCCTCCGGGCTTCACCGCCGTCCCGAGGTCGAGGGCGAGGCGACGTGGCCCGGCGGCCCAGCGACGTGGCCGGCCTCGGAGGCGCGCTCGCTCCTCGAGAAGCTCGCGGACGGCGCGCCGCTGGAGGAGCGATTGACCCTGCGCCAAGAGCGCACCGAGCGGATGGTGACCTCGTCGGCCGGGCGGCACATCGGCGTCCTCTCGCTTGACACATCCGACGTGGTCGTCAAGGGGGCGCTCCGTGAGCGCATGTACACCGTCGAGCTCGAGCTCGGGGCGGTTGCCGACGAGGCTGAGCTGGCCGCCCTGCGCGGTGCGCTGCTCGAGGTGGATGGGATCGCGCCGGACCCGGTCACCAAGCTGGAGCGTGCGCTCGCCGCTGCAGGGCTCCCGCCCGAGCCTCGCTAGGTGCGGCGCATCGGCCTGGGCGAGGCGTGCGCCCTGGCCGCCGGTCTGGCGGTCTTCGCGTACCTGGGCTGGGACGGCGCGCTGTGGGATGCTCGCCTGCAGCTTGTCCTTCATCTGCTGGCGCTGGCAGCACTCGGCTGCCTGGTCGCCCTCCACCGACGCGGCGTGGCGCTGCCGCGCACGCGGCTCGACCCATTCATCCTCGCGCTGCTGGCGGCATTCGGCCTTTCGACGCTGACTGCGCAGAACCGCGGCCTGGCGCTGCCGGCACTGGGCGGCATCCTGGCCACCGCCGGGATGCTCCCCGTCGCGCTGCTCGCCCTTCGGCGCCGGCCCACCGCCACCGCGCTCGCAGTGCTGACGCCGATCATTGCCCTGGCCGCCTGGACCCTGCTGTCAATGCTCGGCCGTCGGGTGGGCTGGTACCAGGCAGGAGCGGTGACCCTGTTACCCCCGGTGCGCCTCGGGAACGAGAACACGGTCTTCGGATCGGTGGCCGTGGCGCCGTTCGTGCTGCTGGCCGCCCTGCCGCTCTCCGGCTTCCTCGAGCCGGCGCGACTCCGGCGGGCGGTGGTGATCGTCATCGGGGCGATCGGTCTGCCGCTGGCCCTGCTCTCCGGTTCGCGTTCGGCCTGGCTGGCGATCGGGATCGCGGCGATCGTGCTTGCCATGCCGCTCGCGCGACGCCTGCGGCCGCCGCGTCGCTGGGGTGCTCGCGAGCTCGGGACGGCCGCGGCGCTGCTGGCGGCCGCGATGCTGGGCGTCGCGTTCGCCTGGCCGCGGATCACGGCGGTCACGTCGCTCGTCTATCGCACCGAGCTGTGGCGGGACACCCTGCTGGCCTGGAGCGCCAACCCGGTGCTCGGGATCGGCCCGGGCACGATGCCCTACGCGCGCCAGGCCGCCGCGCCGCCGTTGACCTTTCCCGTCCACCAGCCGCACTCCCACGACCTGCTGCTCGGCGTGCTCGGCGACGCGGGGATCGTGGGACTGCTGGCCGCCACGGCGCTAGTCGCTGCCTTCGTCATCACCGCGGGGCCATGGCGCACCAGGACGGCGCGCGGCCGAGCCGCCTTCGCCGTGCTGGCCGGCTTCGCGGTGGCCGGCCTCTTCGAGGACCTCACCTTCCTGCCGGACATGAACCTGCTGCTGATCGGCCTGGCCGCGGTCGCGCTGGCCGACGCAGGGGCGGTCACCTGGCATCGGGCGCGGATGCCTCGTCCGCTGGCCGCCGGGGGCGCCCTGGCCACGGTTGGGCTGCTGGTGGCGATGATCTTCTCCGACGCCGCAGCGATCGCGTACCGATCGGGTGCCGACGCCGCCGGCGCGTACGACTGGCCAGAGGCCCAGGCTGGGTTGGCGCGGGCGGTAGCTCTCGACCCGTGGCATCCGATCGGCCCCAAGGCCCTCGCGATCGCCGCCGACGGCAATCGCGATCGGGTCGCCGAGCGCATCGCCCTCGAGGCCGCGGTCGGGCGCAACCCCGGCGACGGTGCCAGCTGGACCAACCTGGGGATCGTCTGCCTTCAGCTGCGTGACGCCACCTGCGCGCGACACGCCGCCCAGCGTGCCGTCGAGACGGCATCGGTTTCCGGGCACGAGCTGATCAATGCCGCATTGCTCTTCTCGCGCCTCGGAGATCAGGCGGGTGCCGACGCGGCCTATCGGCTTTCGCTGCTCACCAATCTGAACACCAGCCTGGCCACCAGCTGGCCGCGCCGGATCGCGCTCGAGGAGGGGACGCAACCGATCACCGAGCAGGTGACTGCGCAGACCACCGAGCTCGACATTCTCGTTTCACGCGCGGTGGCTCACGCGCCCATCGAGCCGTCCCGCTACGCCGACCCGGCGGTCCACGCCCTGGCACTCGCGGTCGCGGGCCGCCAGGCCGAGTCGTCGGTGGCGCTCGACCGGGCCCTCTCCTCGCGTCCCGACGACCTGCTCGGCTGGGACCTCGCGGTCCTGCTCCGCACGCACTGGGGCCAGGACGCCGCCTCGGCCCGCGCGGTGGGCGCCGTCCTGCGGGGATCACCGCTCGCCACGGAGCCGCCAAAGGGCCCCTCGCTCAGCTACGACATCGGCTCCTTCCGGGCCATCCCGAGGGACGGCCTGGTCGCCGATGCGGAGCGCCTTCAGCCCCCGCTCCCCTGGCCGTGGTCTCTGGATCGGCT
>JALYXZ010000179.1 GCA_030946825.1 Chloroflexota bacterium
GCTGCGCTCCGCTGCTGCCGGCTGGGGCATCCCTCGCCCGGTGAGCGACGCGATGGACGGGTGGCGCTTCAGCGATGCGCAAGACCAGGTCACGCTCGCGCGGCGCTTCCTCGCCGAACGCGATCGTCTCCTGCGGAGCGTCACCGCCGCGGGGCTGTCGACTCCGATGCGCCTCCAGCAGCGCTACGAGGCGAGCGGCGGCGACGCGGAGTCGCACGAGGAGCTGCAGGCGGAGGCGGCGGTGGTGAGCGCCTATGCGCATGCCACGCAGCGTGCCGCCCAGCCACGCTCCTTCACCGAGCGCATCGGCCTGGCTGTCGCCGCGGATCCAGATGCCCTGTTGGCGACGGCCAACGCCCGGTACGCCCGCGGCGACCTCCAGGGTGCCGCAGCCGCCATCGGGGAAGCGGAGCGCCAGCTGGACGGCGCTGCAGGGGTCGGCCTGACGCGGCTGGCGAGTACGGTCGTGCTGCTGTTGCTGGCGGTGGCGGGCATCGTGCTCCTCTTCCGGCGCCGGACCGCGGCCGCCCGCCGCTGACCGGCCTCGGAAGCGGAGGAGCGGAAGTCCGCTGCTACACTCCGCCGCAATGTCGATCGACGACCTCCTCGCCGCTCGCGCCCTCCAGCCGCCCGGCTTCCAGCCTGCCGCCGATGTCCTCTCCGGCGAGACGGCCGACGCCTACTTCGAGCGGACCAGGACGATCCTGGCTGCGGAACGTCTCGACCCGGTCGTCACCATGGAGCTGTTCCCGCGCGCCGACGGCGTGCTGTGCGGTGCGCAGGAGGCGCTCGCCTACCTGCGGGAGATCCTCGGCAACGGCAAACGCATCGAGCCGCCCCCGATCGTCGAGTCGCTGCACGACGGCGACCGCTTCGCGCGCAAGGAGGTGGTGATGCGGATCGAAAGCCGCTACTCGGCGTTCGGCCTGTACGAGACGGCGATCCTGGGCATCCTGGCGCAGTCATCGGGCTGGGCGACCGCCGCGCGCCGGATCGTTGATGCCGCCGCGCCGATCCCGGTCATCGGTTTCGGCGCACGCCACGTCCACCCATCGGTCGCCGACCAGATGGACTACGCGAGCGTGGTGGGCGGCTGCATCGGTGCCTCCACACCGGCCGGCGCCCGGCTGGCGGGACTGGCCCCGACCGGGACCATGCCGCACGCGCTGATCCTGATCTTCGGCGACACGGTCAAGGCTGTGGAGGCTTTCGACCGCCACATCGACCCGAGCGTTCCCCGCGTTGCCCTGGTCGATACGTTCAAGGACGAGGCTGAAGAGTCGGTTCGCGTCGCCGATGCGCTCGGCGATCGACTTTGGGGAGTGCGTCTAGACACGCCCAGTGAGCGTGGCCGAGTCACGCCCGACCTCGTCAAGGAGGTGCGCGCACGCCTGGACCAGGCCGGTCATCGGCACGTCCGAATCGTGGTTAGCGGGGGGCTGGACGCGGACCGGATCGCGTACTTCAAGGAGGTCGAGGCGCCTGTCGATTCGTTCGCCGTGGGCAGCGCGATCAGCGACGCAAGCCCGATCGACTTCACCGGTGACCTCAAGGAGATCGATGGCAGACCGATCGCCAAGCGGGGGAGGATCCCTGGACGCACCGAGAACCCGCGTCTGGAGCGCATCGACCTGCGGGACTAGCTGCCGGCCGAGCCTGGCCTAGACTGCCAGCCAATGGCGTCCGCTCAGCAACCCGATCGCGAGTCCACGTACGAGCTCTTCCAGCGCGGCTCCCAGCTCCTCGAGGACCACCATCCCGGCGCTGCGGCGGTGCTCCTGGAACGTGCCAGCCGCCTGGAGCCGGGGAAGGCCTCGATCCTGGAGGCGCTGGGCCGCGCCTACTTCAACCAGGGCGAGCCGAGTCTCGCCGCCGACCGCTTCCGTGAGATCGTCGACCGGGACCCGCTGGCGCACTACTCGCACTTCGGGCTCGGGCTGTCGTACCGGCGATTGGGAGACCTGGCCGCTGCACGACGCCACCTCTGGATGGCAGCCTTCCTGAGGCCGGAGAGCGAGGACTACCGGCGGGCCTTGGACCGCCTCGACTCGGTCGCCTGAGGCGTCGTCCGGCGGACGCCGGCCCGCGGACGCTGGCCCCGCTCCTCGCGGCTCAGTCGCTCGCGGAGCAGCACGAGCACCGCCGCCTCTTCCGGCTCGAGGCGCGGCAGGTCCTGGCTGAGCGCCTGGTCGGCCTTCTCGCGAGCCTCGCGAACGGTGTCGCCGTCGAGATAGGCGTCGAGCACCACCGGGTGCACGTACGACTTGCGTGAGACCGCCGGCGTGTTGCCCAGCCGCTCTGCCACCTGCTCCACGGCGCGAACGATGTTCTTCTTGGCCTGCGCCTCCGAGTCGACCGCCTCGAACTCGCGCAGCGCCCAGGCCGCGAGGACCGTCCCGGCCCAGGTTCGGAAGTCCTTGGCGGTGAAGTCCTGGCCGCTGATCTCCTGGAGGTAGGCGTTGACGTCGGCGGAGTCGATGCTGTGCTGCTGTCCGTCGTCGTCCACGTACTGAAACAGCTCCTGGCCGGGGAGGTCCTGGCAGCGGGCCACGATCCGCGCCAGCCGGCGGTCGCTGAGCTCGACCTCGTGGACCTTGCCCGCCTTGCCCTTGAATCGGAGCCGGATGGTGGACCCTGCGATGTGCGCATGCCGGTCTCGCAGGGTGCTGAGCCCAAAGGAGCGGTTCTGGCGCACGTACTCCTCGTTCCCGACCCGGATGCGGGTCTTTTCGAGGAGGCGCACGATGGTGGCCAGCACCTTCTCGCGGGGCAGGCCCGGTCTGCCCAGGTCCTCCTCGACGTGCGCTCGGATCTGCGGCAGCGCGCGCCCAAAGGCCACCATCCGCCCATACTTCACTTGGTCGCGCACCTCGCGCCAGCGAGGGTGGTAGCGGTACTGCTTGCGGCCCCGTGCGTCGCGCCCCGTGGCCTGGATGTGCCCGCGGCGGTCCGGACAGATCCAGACATCGGACCACGCCGGCGGGATCGCCAGCCGCTTGATCCATGCCACGGTCTCGGGGTCACGGATCCGCGTGCCGTCCGGACCGATGTAGCTGAAGCTTCTGCCGGCGCGCCTGCGCCGGATGCCGGGTCGGTTGTCGACCACGTAGCGCAGGCCCGCCTCCTGGGCCGATTCGAGCGAGTCGACGGGGAGCGTCACGCGCACGGCCAAGGCAAGTGGCTTGCCAGTGCTCCACCAGCCAGGCCGCACCCGGCCGGCGATCAGCGGTTGCGAAAGATGCGCGCCCGGCGGCGCGGGCGTCGCCCGCCTCCGCTGCTGCTGTCCTTGGGTACCACGGAGATCGACCCGTCAGCCTCGAGCACGACCAGCTTGGCCTCCTCGATACTCGCCACCCCGTGCTCGCGCAGCGCACGTTCTCCGTCGTCGATGCTGAGGTCCTCCCGGCGGAAGGCAGCGTCCACCCACTTCCCGTCCTTGCCGATGACGGTGGGTGATGCCTCCAGCAGGCGGTCGAACGCCGGGACCTTGCTGCGGATGAACGCGATCAGCCGGTTCTCGACCACCAGCGTGGCGATGATCACCAGCCCGCCCGCCAGCGAGGTGTCGGGACCGGTCATCGCGGGCTGGACCGCGTTGGCCAGCAGCAGGATGAGCACCAGGTCGAAGAGCGTGAACTGGCCGACCTCCCGCTTTCCGAACAGCCGCAGCGCGGCCAGCATCGCCAAGTAGATGACGGCGGAGCGGAAGGCGAGTTCCCAGGCCGGGACGGCGAGGTTCCACATCAGGTCTCCGGGTGCGTCTGCAGGTGGCGCGCCAGCCACCCGATCGCGACCAGCGACTTGGCGTCGGCGATCCGCCCGTCGTCGGCCGCGGCGACGGCGTCCTCCAGTGTCAGCCACACGACTTCGAGATCCTCGTCATCCGCCTGCTGCGCCTCGGTCGCGTGGAGGCCGGTCG
>JALYXZ010000180.1 GCA_030946825.1 Chloroflexota bacterium
CAAGGCGGCAATCTGGCCGTCGCCGACCTCGGAGTTCTACCAGCCCTGGTTCGACTACTACCCTCTGTTCATCGCCCAGACGGGTGGCAAGCAGCTGGTCGAGAAGGGCGAGCCGCAGTTCACCGGCACCGATGGCGTCGCCGTCGCGAACTTCTGGAAGAGCCTGTACGAGCAGAACCTGGCACCCAAGGAGGCATACCAGGGTGACTCGTTCGGCGATCAGAAGGCGGCAATGGCGATCGTCGGACCGTGGGCCATCGCGGTCTACGGCGGCAAGGTGCAGTGGGGTGCCGTGCCGGTGCCGACCAAGGATGGGAAGGACCCCAAGGACATCCACACCTTCAGCGACGAGAAGTCGATCGGCATGTACAGCAGTTGCAAGAACCGCGGCACCGCCTGGGACTTCCTGAAGTTTGCGACGAGCAAGGAGAACGACGGCCAGCTGCTCACGCTGACCGGTCAGATGCCGATGCGCGCCGATGTGACCGGCACCTATCCGGACTACTTCACCTCTCACCCGGAGTACAAGCAGTTCGCCGATCAGGCGAGCCGGACCGTGGAGGTGCCGAGTGTGCCGAACTCGGTCGAGATGTGGCAGACCTTCCGGACCTCCTACAGCGAATCGGTGATCTTTGGCAAGAAACCGATCGACCAGGCGTTCAAGGAGGCGGCTGACAAGATCAAGTCGCTCGTCAGCGGGGGCTGACGGCATGGCGGTCGTGTCCGCCCGACGCGGGGGCCGGTTGCGCACATGGATCGGGCGCGACCCGATCGGCTACGCATTCATCGGCCCCTACGTCCTCTTCCTGGCCGGCCTGTTTGCGTACCCGCTGCTGCTGGCCATCTACATCTCGTTCTTCGACTACTTCTTCGCCGCCCCGGGGGCAGAGGTTGACCGCCCGTTCGTCGGGTTGCGCAACTACGCCCAGATCCTTGGCGACCCGGTTTTCCAACGCGCACTGCTCAACGTGGCGGAGTTCATCATCATCAACGTGCCGCTGACGGTGGCGCTCTCGCTGGTGCTGGCGTCGGCCCTCAATGCCCGATTGCCGTTCAGGGCCTTCTTCCGTACCAGCTACTACATCCCGTACGTGACCGCCAGCGTGGCGGTGATCGGCGTCTGGCTCTGGCTCTTCTCCGGCGGCGGCCTGCTCAATGGCGTTCTGGGCCCGCTGGCCCCCAATCCGTCGTGGCTGGTCAACGAGTTCTGGGCGATGCCGATCATCGCCCTGGTGGTGACCTGGAAACAGCTCGGCTTCTACGTGCTGCTGTACCTCGCCGCGCTCCAGAACATCCCCAAGGAGCTGTACGAGGCGGCCGAGGTCGATGGCGCCGGCGTCGTCCGACGGTTCATGACCATCACCGTGCCCGGCGTGCGCCCGGCGACCACCCTGGTCGTCATCCTGGCCACCATCGTCGGGGCGAACCTCTTCACCGAGCCCTATCTGCTGACCGGCGGCGGCGGACCCGACGGGGCATCCATGTCACCCGTGCTGTTGATGTACCGGCAGGGGATCGAGCAGGGTCACGCGGGATACGCCGCCGCCATCGGCGCGGTCCTGGCGATCGCGGTGATGGCGATCTCCGCGGTCAATCGCTTCGTGCTCGAGAGGGAGTAACCGATGGCCACTCCGGTCGGGAGCGATCGCGGCTCGCCGCGCGTCGCCCCGCTGAAATCCAGCCGTGGCGTTTCCTGGGGCAGGGTGGCGGGGCTGGCCGTTCTGGTCCTCGGCGCCCTCGTCTTCCTTTTCCCCTTCTACTACATGGTGGTCGGAGCGCTCCAGCGAACGCCACAGACCGACATCTCGGGTGCCTTTCCGAATCCGGCGAACCTGACGCTCGCCAACTTCGTGGACATCAACGCCCAGGTCGACCTGGTCCGGACGCTGATCAACTCGGGGATCTTCACCGGCGGCGTGTTGCTGGCCACCTTCGTCATCGGTCTGCTGGCCGGCTACGCGCTGGCCCAGCTGGAGTTTCGCGGCCGCAGCGTGGTGTTCAACCTGATGTTGCTGATCCTGGTGCTGCCATTCCAGCTGTTCATGATCCCGCTCTACGTGCTGATCGTGCGCACCTACGGCCTGTCAGACAGCTACCTGGGGATGATCCTGCCCTTTGCGGTCAACGCGACGGCGGTGTTCATCTTCCGCCAGTTCTTCCTGCAGCTGCCCCGCGAGCTGTTCGAGTCGGCGCGTATCGACGGCGCCTCCGAGTTCATGATCCTGCGCCGGATCGCGGTCCCACTCGCGCAACCGGCGATCATCACCGCCCTGATCGTCACGTTCATCGGGCCCTGGAACGAGTTCCTGTGGCCGTTCCTGATCACCAAGCAGCACGACCTCCAGCCGTTGGCCGTCGCGCTTGCCAATTACATCTCGACGGTCGCGGCGCGGGCTGCGAACCCGTTCGGCTCGATCCTCGCAGGAGCGGTGGTGCTCGCCGTCCCGGCCGTCGTGGTGTTCGTCGTCTTCCAGCGCCAGTTCATCCAGTCGAACCTGGGGTCCGGCGTCAAGGGATGAGTCAGCTGCGGGCCGTCGCAGGCTAATGACCGCGTCCGCGCGGGCCGAGGACCGGACGATCGGCCTCGTTCCCTTCGGGCTCGAGCGGCTCGGGGTGGTCATGGCGCCCCTCCCGGACGCGCCGCTCGAGGCGTGGGGGGTGCTGAACCCTGCCTCCGCCCGCAAGGGAGACGAGGTCTACCTGTTCCCGCGCCTGGTGGCGGAGGGCAACTACTCGCGCATCGGGCGGGCGCGCGTCATCCGCGATCAGGCGGGGATCCCGTTCGACGTCGAGCGCCTGGGTGTGGTCCTCGAGCCTCAGGATGCCTGGGAGCTCCACGCCGGCGGCGGGGGAGTCGAGGACCCGCGGATCACCTACCTGCCGCGCCTGGGCCGCTGGATCATGACCTATGTCGCCTTCGGTCCGCTGGGGCCGCGCATCGGTCTGGCATCATCCGCCGACCTGGAGCGCTGGGAGCGCCTCGGGCCGGTCTCGTTCGCGTACGACCCGCAGCTGGCAACCGATCTGAACCTGTACCCGAACAAGGATGCGCTCCTCTTCCCGGAGCCGGTGCCCAAGCCGGACGGCAAGCTCGCGTATGCGGTGCTGCACCGGCCGATGTGGGATCTGTGGGTCGCCCGCGCGGGGGAGGGTGACCGGCTGCCGGCCGGTCTCGCCGATCCGCGGCCCGGAATCTGGGTGAGCTTCGTCGACGCGGCCGCCGTCGAGGCCGACGTGCGAGCGCTTGCCCGGCTAGAGGAGCACCACGTCGTCGCGCTCCCCGAGCACGCCTGGGAGGCACTCAAGATCGGCGGTGGGGCACCGCCGATCCGCATCCCCGAGGGCTGGCTGTTGCTGTACCACGGCGTCAGCGGCACGCTCGTCCGGGGCTGGCAGCTTCAGCCGGACGTGCGCTATTCGGCCGGCGCGCTCGTCCTGGATGCCTCCGATGTGACGCGCGTCGTGGCCCGCTCCCCGCACCCGCTCCTCGAGCCCGAGCTGCCCGAAGAGCGGAGCGGGACCGTGCCGAACGTCGTGTTCCCGACGGCCATCGAACGCGTGGAGGGACACGGCCCTGCGGCCTACGACGTGTATTACGGAATGGCAGACGCGCGGATCGGCGTCGCCCGCCTGAGCCGCACCGGACCCCAGGCATGAGTGGCCCGCACGCGCCACTCGGGCTTGGGCTTGTCGGCTGCGGCCGATTCGGATCGTTCTGCCTCGCGGCGATCGCCGACCTGCCGGACGCTGCTGTCGTTGCGGTCACCGACGTCGATTCGGAGCGGGCATCGGCCCTCGCCAAGACGCACGACGCCCGGGCGGTGCGCGATTTCGAGACGCTGATCGCGATGGCTGCGGTGGACGTCGTCATCATCTCCACGCCCCCGGTGATCCACGGACCGATGCTTCGCGCCGCGGCGGAGGCCGGCAAGCACGTGTTCTGCGAGAAGCCGCTGGCCACCGATCTCGCGGCCGCGCGCTCTGCCCTCGAGGCGTCTGAGCAACTCGGCACGCGTGTCACGGTCGACTACGTCATGCGCTGGAACCCGCTGTACTGGCTGCTGCGCCGGCTCCAGGCGCTGCAACGCGCAGACGGCAGCGCGGTGCTCGGGGCGTTGCAGCACTTTGCCCTCGAGAACCTCGCCGGCGACGAGCAGCTGCCGGCGGGTCACTGGTTCTGGGAACGCGACCTGAGTGGCGGCATCTTCGTCGAACACGGCGTCCACTTCTTCGACGCCGCCGCCTGGCTGTACCAGAGCCAGCCGCTCGTCATCCAGGCCCTCCAGGTCGAAGGTGCCGCCGGCGCGGTCGACACCGTTGTCGCCAGCAGCGTCCATCCGGGCGGCGGCACGGCGAGCTATCACCACGCCTTCACCCATCCCGACCGGGGCGAATACCAGGCCATCCTGCTTGACTGGGGCTTTGCGCGTGGCCAGCTGCGTGGCTGGATCCCGGTCGAGCTCGATATTGAGTCGTGGACCGATCCCGAGGGCGCCACCCTCCTCGAACGGTTGCTCGCCGATCCGGCCGCGGCGCTGAGCGTTCCCCACGTGCGCCCCTCCGGCCGCGAGGCGATCGATCTGCACGTCACGGAGCTCGGCAACGCCGAGATGTGGCGCGCCCGGGACACCGAGCGCCGGGTGACTCAGC
>JALYXZ010000204.1 GCA_030946825.1 Chloroflexota bacterium
CTCGCCGGTGGCTTCCAGCATCGCGGCAATCTCGCGTGCGTTCGTGGTCCCGTAGTTCGCGTAACAGTTGTTCATGAGCACGTGCACGTCCGCAGCCCGCGTGGCGGCCTCGCGAATGCGGGGAACCCATTCGCCGAGCTCGTCGCGAGAGTAGAGGTATCGGAAGCGCTCGACGACCGCGATCCCCTTGGCCTCCCACGTCTCGGTGCGTCGCCCGTGGAACCGCACCACCGCCAACTCCGGCGAGGTGACCGCCACCGTCGGCGGGAGTGAAGACTTCATTCCCTGCGGTGCGTCGACCATCACAAAGGGAATCCGGTGCGACTCCAGGAAGCTCAGGGTACGCTCGCCATTGCGCTCGTTGAGCCAGCTGGCATTCCGAAACTCGACCGCGATCGGGATGTCGGTTCCAATCCGCTCGCGCGCCTCGCGAATCGCCTCCCTGGCCTCGCTGGACGGAAATACCCAGCGCGGATATTGGAACAGGACCGCGCCCAGCTTGCCGGCGGAGTGGAGCGGCAGCAGCGCGTCGCGGAACCAGTCCCAGACCGCGTCGTAGATCTCGGGTGGCAGATCCTTGCCGTAGATCCGTCGCTTGTCGACCAGCTCGCTCGGGAGCTCGTCGCGCAGCTCCCTGGGCAATCGCTTGGTCTCCGATGGCTGCCCGGTCATCAATGCATGGGCCTTGACGTCGAACGTGAAATCGGGAGGCGTGCGTTCCAGCCATGCTTCGCCCATCCGGCGAGAGGGGAGGGCGTAATACGTGGCATCGACCTCGACAAGCGGGAAGCGCGAGGCGTAGTAGCGGAGCCGGTCTTCCGCGTTCGTTGCCGCGGACGGGTAGAACACGCCGGCCGCGGTCATCGTCGGATCTGTCCAAGACGCCGTCCCCACCCGAACCGCGGCTGCCTCGATATGCAGCGTCTGGCCCGCCGCATCCGGGATGTCCGCCACGCGTTGCGCGGCGGCCTCCGGGCCGGGATCGTGCAGGCTCTCGGGCACGCGGCGAGTGTAGGCCGCGCGCTCAGTGCATGTCGCGCGCGCAGGGCTTGCCGAGGGAGGACGGATGGATCGCGTCACCAGACTGCCGCCGAAGCGCGACTCGCGCGACGACTTTGCGGATGTCGAGGTCCTGGCTTGGCTGCTCGACAATGCGATCCGGGTGCCCGGCACGGACCGGCGCATCGGTCTCGACGGCCTGCTCGGCCTGATCCCTGGACTCGGCGATCTGATCGGTGCCGCGCTCTCGTTGGTGGTCATCGTGCGCGCGCGCCAGCGTCAGCTGCCACGGATCGTCGTGGCACGGATGGTGATGAACGTGGCGCTGGACTTGGTCATCGGCGCCGTGCCGGTCTTCGGCGACGCCTTCGACTTCGGTTGGAAGGCGAACACCAAGAACCTGGGGCTGCTGCGAAAGTACGCCCGCGACCCCCACGCCCCGACCCGCGAGCACGTGCTGTTCGTGGTGGGCGCGCTGGCAGTCGTCGTCGCCGGGATTGCGCTCCTGGTATGGGGACTGGCGCTGCTGCTCGCCGCAATCGGTCTGCGGGCCTGAGCAACCGCGCCGGACCGCGCCCGTCAGTCCAGCTCCGGCCTCGGCAGGCTGCCTTCTTCCGCGTCGGCGCCGATGTGTTCGCGCGCGCTGCTCGACTCATCGGGGAGCCGGTGAGCGGCGTCGTCCACCATGGCAGAGGGGGCTACGCCCTCGCCTGCCGCGCCGATCGCGCCGCTGCCGTAGTCCGTGCCCCCAACCCCGGTCCCGGAGTCTCCGGTGGCGACGTAGTCATCGGTTCGTGTGCCGGAGCTGTCGGTGGTAGAGCCCGTCTCCTGCTCCTCACGTTTCCCGATGCCGAGCGCATCCTTCACTCGCTGTAGAAAGCCGCCGTCTTCACGCTCAGCCATGTCGAAACGCCTCCTTCATCGGTGGCAAACAGCCACGGCATGTCTCCGTGCAGGATCGGGGCCGCCAACTGGGCCGGTCCCGCATCGGAGGCCTTCGGAGGCTGGTCTCGCGATCAGCGCTGGGCGCGCCCGAGGTCGGGGGCCGTGTGTCGGGCCGAGCGGTCCCCAATCCACATCGCCGGCGGGGTCACCCAGAAGCTGGCCATCGCGTTCAGGCGTGCCGCGTA
>JALYXZ010000090.1 GCA_030946825.1 Chloroflexota bacterium
TTGGGTATGATGCCGCGGTGACCCGTCGGACCCAAGGGAGCAACGGCCGATGAGCGGTCCACGAGATCCGCAGGCGCCCGAGCCGCCGGATCGAGGTCCAGCCCCCGACCAGCCGAGCGGGTCGACATCCGCCTGGCCGGAGCGCGACCTCCAGCGCGAGGAGCCGCTGGAGACCCTGGAAGACGGTTGGGACCCGCGCCTGCACGGGGAGCGGCGGCGCCCCACGTTCGCCGAGCAGGCCGGGCCGTGGCTGGTCGCGGTGATCCTCGCGCTCGCCGGGCTGTGGATCGTGCTGCTGACGTTCGCCCTCACCAACGAGAGCGCATCGGGAACCGGCGGCAGCCCCTTCCCGCTGGCTTCCTCGGTGGCCCGCGCCACCGGCAAGCCGACGCCGCCGCCGACCGCAACGCGGCGAGCATCTCCCGCCCCGACGGCCCGGCCGAGCGGGACCCCGCGCCCGACCTATGGCCCGCTGGAGATGATCTACCTGAGCCGCGCGACGGTCGTGAGCCCGATCGAGCTGTGGCGGCACGACTTCAGCACCCGCACCGATCCCGCGGTGATCGCCACCGCCGCGCAGGGCATCCTCAATTACGCGTGGGCAGCTGACGGGCGCCGCGGCGCTGCGCTGATCGCCTCGCGGCTGGTCTCCATCGAGGCCGGAAAGGGGAGCCGGGCGCTGGCCGACGGCATCTCATCGGTGACGTTCGGTGCCGACTCACAGACCGTGTACGCGGTGCGCATCGTGTCCCAGGGGAGCAACGACCGTGCCGACGTGCTGCAGATCTCGTTCGCCAGCGGCGCGGCGCGATCGATCGGATCGATCACCTACCCGCATCCGCTGATCGGTGCCGAGGAGCCGGTCAAGGAGGCGCAGTTCGCGGATGAGGGAGGCGCGGTGCGGATCTACGCGTTGACCGACGGCAGGCTCGGCCTCTGGATCCTGGGGCCCGGTGCCTACCTGATGGACCCGGCGACCGGGACCAGCAGCAAGGTGGCGAGGCCGCCTCTCCTCTTCTCCCCGGATCAGAAGCGGCGGGTCGAGGTCACTCCCGGCGGCCAGGGAACGGTCCTCGTTCTTCGGGACCAGGCCAGCAAGGCGCTGGCGACCACCGTCGCCCAGGGGCTGGTGAGCCACGTGCGATGGTCGCCGAACGGCTCCGAGATCGTCTTCACGGTAGGCATCGCGAGCGGCGGCGGCGTCCGCCAGGATCTCTACGTCTGGGACCTGACCGCCAACAAGGCGCCGATGGCTCTCACCAACAACGGCGCAACCTTCGGCGCCGATTGGCTCGGCGCGTCACAATCCTGGGTGCCATGAACATCCGCGCACCGATCGTCAACCCCATCGGTGTCGAGCTGGACGAAACCGCGCGGCGGATGCGCATCCGCTGGGATGACGGGCACCTGGGCGAATGGAGCTGGACCGCGCTGCGTCGGGCCTGCCCGTGCGCGCTGTGCGCGGGCGAAGGCAGCCTGCCGGGCCTCGTGACGCTCGAGACGGTGCTCACCCCGGCGCAGGCCACGATGGAGCGCGTGAAATGGATCGGCCGATATGCCCTGGCACCGATATGGGCCGACGGTCACGATACCGGCCTCTTCCCGTACGGCAAGCTGCGTGACCTGTGCGAGTGCGCCGAGCACGCGGGAAGCCCCGCGGACGGCCCGGACGGTCCAGCGCCTCAGACCGCCTCCGGTGGCTGAGCCGATGGCCACGGAGCGCGGCCCGGGCGGGCTGCTGCTTGTCCACGCGCACCCCGACGATGAGGTGGTGGCCACCGGCGGCCTGATCGCCCGCAGCGTGTCCGAAGGTCGACGGGTCGACCTCGTGACCTGCACCGGCGGCGAGGAAGGGGAGATCCACGACCCCGATCTCGACCCGGCGGAGGCGACGCCACGCCTTGCGGAGATTCGGCGCGCGGAGCTCGAGTGCGCGCTGCTGGCGCTCGGCGAGGGCCTGATCAACCTCCACCTCCTCGGCTACCGCGACAGCGGAATGATGGGCACCGAGGCGAACGAGCGTCCCGAATCGTTCTGGAAGGCCGACCTCGAGGAGGCGACCGGACGCGTGGTGCGGATCGTCCGCGAAGCCCGACCGGCGGTGATCGTGACCTACGACGAGAACGGGAACTATGGGCACCCCGACCACATCAACGCGCACCGCGTCGCGAGCGCCGCCTTCGACGCGGCTGCCGATCCGGCTCGCTACCCGGAGGCGGGAGCGCCGCACGAGGTTGCGAAGCTCTATCACGTGGCGTGGAACCGCGAAGCGATGTACGCCCTGATGCAGGAGATGCGCGACCGCGGGATCGAGCTCCCGTGGGACCTCGACGCAGGCGCCGGCACAGAGGCGGACGCCGGCACCGAGGCGGCCACCGACGCCGCCCCACCGGCGGAGGAGCTGAATCCCACGAACATCGAGGCCGTGCGGCAGATCAGCGAGGACCTCGCCTCCGGAGCAGGCCCGGAGGACTTCGGGACGCCCGAGGCGGAGATCACCACCAGCGTCGACGTCTTCCCGTTCCGCGACCAGAAGCGGCGGGCGATGGAGTGCCATCGCACGCAGCGCCAGGACATGGGCTGGCTGCTCGATCTTCCCGAGGACCTGCAGCTCGGGATGCTGACCACCGAGTGGTTCGTGCTCAAACGCTGGCGCGGCCGGGAATGGCCAGCTGACCACCGTGAGGCGACCATTTTCGCCGAGCTGTGATCAACGCGTTCAGGGCGTCCTGGCCTCGGATCGCCGGGCGTCCCGGACCCGGAGGGTAAGGTATCCATCATGTCCAACAGCTCCATCGGTCTTTCCGAGACCCTGCACGCCTACCTCGTGCAGGTGGGAACGCGAGAGCCGGAGATCATGCGAAGGCTCCGGGAGGAGACTGCACGGCTCGAGCAGCGGAACATGCAGATCGCGCCGGAAGAGGGTGCGGTCCTCGCACTCCTGGTTCGGTTGATGGGCGCTCGTCGCTGCCTCGAGATCGGGACCTTCACCGGATACTCCTCGCTGGCGGTCGCGCTCGCGCTTCCGGCCGATGGGCGGCTCACCTGCTGCGACCTGAGTCGTGAATGGACCGATGTCGCCCGTCGCTACTGGACGGAGGCGGGCGTCTCGGACCGCATCGAGCTCCGTCTCGGTCCTGCCGCCGAATCGCTCGACGCGCTGCTCGCCGCGGGCGCGGCGGGAAGCATCGACTTCGCCTTCATCGATGCCGACAAGCCCAGCTACGACGTCTACTACGAGCGATCGCTGACGCTCCTCAGGTCAGGCGGGCTGCTGGCGATCGACAACGTGCTGTGGAGCGGCCGGGTGGCGGAGCCCGAGACGTCCGACGCCGATACCGATGCGATCCGCACCCTGAACGCCAAGATCCAGGCGGACGGTCGCGTGGATCCGGTGATCACCCCTATCGGCGATGGCCTGACGCTGGCCCTGAAGCTCCGAAGCCCTGAGGCGCGGCCGCGGGACGTCGCGCGGCACCGACCAGCACGCCGACGCCGATCCTGCGACCGACCGGCGCTCAGCGCCGGTAACGCGCGGTGAGCGTCCGGCTGGCTGTCACCACGATGGTGTGCGTGGCCGGCTTCCCGTCCGACCACGAGGAGAAGCGGTACCGGGTCGACCCCTTCGTCTGTGAACTCGCGGCGCTGACCGTGTGCGACGAGCCGACGATCACGGTTCTGCTGAACGTCGTCGTGGACGCCGTGCCGTCGACGGTGAGCTTCAGCCCGGTGGGCGTGCTCTGCATCGTCAGCTTGGCGGTCCGGGGGCTGAGCCTGATGCTGGTGCTGGCGCTCACCCCCGCGCTGTCGGTTGCGGTCAGGGTCAGCACCAGGTACGAGGGATATTGGTGGTCGGGAGCGGCAAACGAGCCGCTACTCACGCCGGCCCAGGCCTGAATGTAGTGGCTGTGGCAGTTGGATGGGCAGTGGGACAGCGCCAGCGACCATTGCAGCGATGCCGCGCCCAGCGTGCCGTCCTCCGCGTCGGTGGCATGCCCGCTGAAGGAGAGCGCCTGCCCCACTGCCCAGGTCGTGGTCTTCGACGGAGCGTCGATGACCGGTACCGGGGCCTGGTTGCCCCGCGCGTCGATCGCAACGCTGTCCGAGGTGGTTCGCGAGCCGTCGCTGATGGTCAGGCGTGCGGTATAGATCCCGGGCGTGGTGTACGTGAAGGTCGGGCTGGCGGCGGTCGAGTCGATCGTACCGTCATCGGTGAAGTCCCACGCGAAGCTGAGCACCGCTGACGGGTCGCTGCTGCCCGAGGACGACGCGTCGAACTGCACGGTCAGGGGCGCGGCTCCGG
>JALYXZ010000091.1 GCA_030946825.1 Chloroflexota bacterium
ACCACGACGTCGCTGGCCGACCGCGCGTCACGGCGACTTGCATCCGCCGGCCGGCGCGCGCTGAGCACCAGCGATTCGGGCGCCGCGATCAAGCTGCTGGAGCGCGCGCTGGCGCTCCAAGGCGATCCAACGGCTGCGCGCGCGGACATTCTCGTCGCGCTCGGGGAGGCGCTGGGAAAGGCCGGCCGACTGTCGGAAGCGCGATCTCATCTTCAGGAAGCGCTGTCGTGGGCCGAGAGCACGGGCGACCCTGTCGCCCAGGCAGTAGTCAACGTCGCGCTCTATTACGGATGGGGCGAGAAGCCACTCATCGCGGAAGCGGCGGCGACCCTCGTTGAGGCGGGCCTCCACCGGGAAGCAGCGATGGCCTACCGACGGCTTGCGTACATGCATCTCGGTTCGGGGGATTTGAGCGACTGTCTGCGGTATGTTGATCTGGCAATCGCGCAGGCGACGGAGAGCCCGGATCGCCATCTCCTGGCTCGCTTGCTCGCGATGCGCGCGTGGGTGTGGGGACTCGGACCAATGCCGGTCGCCGCGGCCATCGAGGCCATCGAGGGGCTCCTGCTCGAGGTTGTGGAATACGGGTCCGCCCGCTCCCTGGTTCTGCTCTACCTGGTTGCGATGTATGGACAGATCGGACGGTTCGATGACGCTCGCGCGGCCGCTGCGCAATCACGCGCCAGCGCGCTCGAGCTCGGCCAGCCCATCGCGGCGGCAGGGACCTCCCACGCGTCGGGACCGATGGAGCGTCTCGCCGGTAGGGTAGAAGCCGCTGAACGCGAGCTGCGCGCCGACAACGAGGCACTCGAAGCGGCCGGCGAGCAGTTGCTGCGTTCCACGACCCTCGGCTACCTGGCCCATGTTCTCTGCGACCGCGCCGCACTCGATGAAGCGCTCGAACTGACCGTGGAGGCGGAGGCTATCTCCGACGACGAAGATTATCTGTCCCAGATCCTGTGGCGCAGCGCCCGCGCGCGGGCGCTCGCTCGACGCGATCCCCAGGCGGCGCTGGCGCTCGCGATGGATGCCGTGGATCGCACGGCGGCGACCGACATCCTCATCGATCGGGGCGATGCCCTCCTCAGCCTGGCGGAGGTGCTCGACGCGATCGGGCGACCCGATGACGCGGCGCACGCGACCGAAGAAGCGATCGTCCTCTTCCAGGCAAAGGGCGCTACGGCGTATGTCGAGCGAGCGGAGCGGCTCCTCGCCCAGGTCGTCGCGAAGAAGGCGCCGTAGCCGCCACCGTAGGAACGGCTGTGTTCGTGAGAGCCGGGACTCATTCGGGCGGCATCGGGCTGGCATCCATTCTGCGGCCCTGGGAGCGTCAGAACCATGTACCTGGGAGAAGGAGCGACAACCGATGAGCAAGAATCTCGACGGGCTGCGGGTTGCAGCCCTCGTGACCGATGGATTCGAGGAGTCCGAGCTGAACGAGCCGGTGAAGGCACTGCGGGAGGCGAACGCATCGGTCACCGTGGTCGCGCCGCATGACGGCGAGATCAAGGGCAAGAGCCACGGCCAGGGCGGCCTGCCGGTCAGCGTCGACCGGACGCTGGAGCAGGTGACCGCCGATGACTTCGACGCGCTGCTCCTGCCCGGCGGCGTCAAGAACCCCGACACGCTGCGGACCGATCCGCGGGCCGTGGAGATGGTGCGTACGATGTTCGCCAGCGGCAAGCCGATCGGCGCCATCTGCCACGCGCCGTGGATGCTGGTCGAGGCGGACGTGGTCCGTGGGCTTCGGCTCACGTCGTGGCCGTCGCTCAAGACCGATATCCGCAACGCCGGAGGCGAGTGGGTGGACGAGCCGGTTGTCGTCGAGCGGGGCCTGGTCACGAGCCGCAAGCCGGACGACATCCCGCAGTTCAACGCGAAGATCATCGAGGAGTTCGGCGAGGGACTGCACGCCCGGCAGCCGGTTGGCGCCGCGACCGGCGGGCGTGACGGCGACACCTCCACGCTATGACTGGGAGAGCCGAGGGCGGATCGCCAAAATCCGGTTGCCCTCAGCTCCGTTACCGGGCGCGCATCCGGTTGTTGCGCGGATCATGCGTCAGCTCGGCCTTCCCAAGCGCCTCGAGGAGCGGGGGAAGGTACATCCCGAACCGGCCGCGCAACCCCTTCTTCAGGCCATACCACCCGCCGACCGGGTTCCCCGGAGAGCGGCCCCAGGCCTCCACGGTTCCCTCCGCCGCTGCCTTCTGCTCGTCTGCGGCGCCGAGCGGCATCCAATCACCGTGCGCCTTCAGCATGGCGTGAAGATCGTCGATGGCCCGCAGGTCATAGCGCAACTGCGTCGAGCCGACCTGGCAGACGAGCGTCGGCGGGTCGGTGGCCTCGTCGCGATACATCTCGTATGACGAGGTCCCCGGCGGCGTCTTGAGAAGCCACGGGTGATCTCGCGTTCCATCGCCAGCCTGTTCAGTCATCGGTCCCGTCCTCATCGTGGTCTTGGGCGTTCCAGGGGCCCCGACGATACCACCGCGCACGCGCCGGCTCCGACCGGCCGAGGCTCAGGACCGATGAACCTCCGCACCGGCGACCAGAGTCAGGTCCGAGCGCACCTCCGCCAGGTCGTCTTCGGTGGCGAGCAGGATCGCGAGGTCGATGTTCAGCACGGCCAGATCGGCCACCGCGCCGGGGTGCAGGTGGCCCTCATCCCGGGCGCCGATCGCCAAGGCGGGCGCGCGGGTGTATGCCTCAATCGCTTCCGCGGCGGTGATCGCCTGCGCCGGCTGCCAGTCTTCGCGGGAGTCGCCGGGGAGGCGGCGATGCACCGCGGCCACGATCCCTGCCCACGGGTTGGCCGTCTCGATCGGCGCGTCCGAGCCGAACGCGAGACGCGCCTTCGCGTCGAGCAGTGAGCGCCAGGGATAGGCGTGCGCGAGGCGGTCCGCCCAGCATGCTTCCGCGTCGTCGCGGTCGGCCGCGCAGTGGATCGGCTGCATGCTGGCGGTGAGGTCCATGGCCGCGAAACGGGCACGGTCAGCCGGTCGTACCAGCTGAGCGTGCTCGATCCGATCCGGCGGCACGCTGGGATCGCGCGGCGCCGATCGAGACTGGGCGTCGAGCACGACAGCGACCGCCCGATCGCCGATGGCGTGGATGGCCGCCGCCACGCCCGCAGCTCGGCATCCCGCCAGGAATGCATCGAGCTCCAGCTCGTTGAGTCGCAGGATGCCGGTGCCGCCGGTGCAGGTGTCCGGGTCGAACAGCGCCGCCGTCCGTGAGCCCAGGGCTCCATCGGCGAAGGCCTTGGCCCATCCGATCCTCATCGTCCGGCTGCCAGGCAGGGGGGCGCCGGTGCGCAGACCCCCCTCGGTGGCCGTGGCCAGGGCGGCCATCGGCAGATCGAGCGTGATCCGCAGGCGAGTGTCGAGTCGGTGCCGCGCCTCGGCAAGCGCCGAGAATGAGTCACCGAGCGCCGAGTAGCGACCCAGGCCGCCGGCGGCGTCGTCGTCGCCAGCATCGGTGAGGCCGGTGATCCCGTGGGCCGCGAGCTCGGCAGCCGTCTCCGACAGCGCCGCCAGCAGCTCCTCGCCGCCGAGGGGCCGCAGGACTCGCCCCACCAGCTGGATGGCTCGCTCGCGCAGCACGCCATTCGGCTCTCCTCCGGCACCGCGTTCGAGGCGGCCGCCGGCGGGATCAGGCGTGCCGGCATGGACTCCCGCCTCCGCGAGCGCGGCGGCTGATGCCCAGGCGGAGTGGCCGTCGTGGCTGGCGAGGAACGCGGGACGGTCGGCGACCGCCGCCTCCAGCAGGGCGAGGCGTCCCTGATCGAGAACGGCCTCGCTCCATCCGCGCCCGAACATCCAGCCTCCCCCCGGCAGCGCGGCAGCCGCCGTCCTGACGCGCGCGACGAGCTCCGCCATGTCGCGCGCTCCGTCCAGTGCCGCCTCGCGGCGCGCCCGCGCCATTCCAACCAGGTGTGCATGGAAATCGTGCAGCCCCGGGACGACCGCGCGCCCACGGGCATCGATGGTCCGGGATCCGGGCCGCGACAACTCCCGTATCTCGCTCCAGCGTCCGGCGGCGATCACGCGCTCCCCGCCGATCGCCAGCCCCTCCGCGGTGACCAGCTTGCCGCCGACCGCCTCGAGCACCACCTCGCCACGCACCAGGAGCGGCGGCTGACCGCGGCTCATCGGTCGTCGCGTCCTATCCGCACCGTCTTGCGGAACGCGGGCCGCGCCGGACCGAACGCGATGCGCACCAGCGCGGCGGGGACGATGAGCAGCCAATGGGAGAGGAACAGCGCACCCCGTGCCGACTCGCCGACGAGGCCAACACCACGGCGGCCGTCTGCCGCCAGCCCGGCGAGCGCCAGGACGAAGGTGCCCACCCCGTACCCGATGAACAGCGAGACCGGCACGGTCCAATCGGTTTCGGGTGGCAGTGGGATGCTGAGCAGGCTGGCCACGATGCTGGCAGCGAAGAGTGGTGGGACGGCGAACTCGGCCAGGAAGGCGAGGAAGTCAAGCTTGCGTCCCAGGGGCAGGGGCCCGCCGAGCAGCCCCGGCGCGTGCTCCATCAGGCGGCGCATGCTGCCTTCCGCCCATCGCATGCGCTGATGCCAGAGCGCGGCGAGTGACTCGACCGCCTCCTCGAAAACTGACGCCTCCGGCGCAAGGGCGATCCGCTGTCCCGCCGCTGCCAGGCGGGTGGAGAGGTCGAGGTCCTCGGTGATCGCCGCCGTGCTCCAGCCGCCGACTGCGGCAAGCGCCGAGACGCGGACGAACATGCCGTTCCCGCGCAGCTCGGCGGTGCCATCGGTCGCCCAACGGCCGCATTGGCTGGCCATGTCCATCAGCTGCTCGTCGTGCTGCCCATGTGTCAGCCAGCTGGAGCGCTCGTTCTGCTCCCGCCGCTGGACCTGGATCGCCACCGCCTCGGGATCTCGTCCCCATGCCCGCATCGCGCGCCGCAGGAAATGCGGGTCGATACGCGCGTCGGCGTCGAGCGCCACCACCACCTCCCCGCGGACCGCACGCATCCCATCGGCGAGCACCGCGCCCTTGAGGTGGAACCCCTGATCCGGGCGCTCGACCAGCCGCAACCGGTCTGGAGCGCTCCCCGCCGCGGTTCGGACCAGGTCGGCGGTGCCATCGGGCGAGCCGTCGTCGATGACCACCACCTCGTAGCGCGGGTCCTCCGCGACCCTGTAGCGCTGGGCCAGCAGGTCATCCAGCAGGCGACCGATGACGCTCGCCTCGTCCCTGGCGGGAACCAGGACGCTGACGAAGGGCAGATCTACGCGGTCGCCGGCGATGTCACTCCCCGCCTCTCGTGCTTGCGAGGCGCGAACCATCACCTGCCATCCACGCCAGGCGAGGTACGCCACGTAGACATTGGAGAGTGCGATCGCGGCCTGCAGGAGACGCGCGACCAGGGTGAAGTAGATCGCCAGGCCGGCAATCAGGCCCGAGACGAGCAGCAGGCCGCCGGCGACGGCCCTAGTCGCCATCCATGAGTGCCGGATCACCCGTTGCCTCGGGTCCGGCAGGCGTGGACCGAGCGGTTTCACCCTCAGCGCGGTGCAGGCCGGCCGCAGCATTGCGG
>JALYXZ010000097.1 GCA_030946825.1 Chloroflexota bacterium
GAGTAGGAGCCGCCAGCAGGAAGACTTGCACGGCGTTTCCAAGCCGAAACGGTCGAGGAGGGGTCCAACGGGATGCCTCTAGATCCGGCGGATGCGGTGCTGGTGCAGCGCGCTCGGACCGGCGATATCGTCGCCTTCGAGACGCTGTTCGAGAAATACCAGAGACCGATCTACAATATGCTGCTCCGAATGCTCAAGTCGGCGGATGACGCGTCCGATCTGACCCAGGACACGTTCATCAAGGCTTACCGAAAGTTCGACACACTGACCGATGAGACCTCGGTCCGCTCGTGGATCTATCGGATCGCGACCAACACCGCCATCGACCAGATGCGCCGCGGCCACCACACGGTCCCCCTGGACGAGACCCACGACCAACCCGATTCCCGAGCCGGGCCCGAGGCACAGGCGATCGGCCGCACGCTCGATGGCCGCATCCAGCGCGCTCTGCTGCAGCTGCGCCCGAACCATCGGCAGGCGCTGCTGCTGAGTGACGTCGAGGACATGAGCGAGCGCCAGATCGGTGAGCTGCTGGGAATGAGCTATGGCGCGGTGCGCACGCTTCTCTGCCGCGCACGCGGCGAGATGCGGCGGCACCTCGCCGCGGAAGGACTGACACGATGAGCCAGCGCGGACCCGGCGAGCACGTCGACGAGCTGATCAGCGCCTCGCTGAGCGGGAACCTGGACGACGCGGAGCGGCGCCTGCTGATCGACCACCTGGCCGACTGCGAGCGCTGCCGGGAGACGCTTGCCGCATTCACCGCCGAGCGCAGGTACCTGTCCGGGCTGCGCCAGGCGCCAGTTCCGCGGGACCTCGCTGCCCGGGTCCGGGCAGGCATCGAGTCCGGCCGCTTCGCCGCGGTCCCGTGGTGGCGGCGTCCATCGAAACTTCTGGTCGCGGGCGCGATGGTGGCCACCGCCGCGGCGGCGGTACTGGTCGGGGTCCTGATCTCCACCAATCTGCGCCCGCCGGTGGCAAGCAGCAATTCGCCGCTGCCGAGCGCGTCTTCATCGGCATCCGCCACGCCGAGCGCGTCGGCAACCTCGTCCGCGGCCGCGAGCGGGACTCCCGCTCCCTCGCAGAGCGCGGCGCCGCTGGCGACCCAGCCGGTCGGGTACCTGGTGCTGACCCGGGTGAACGCGGCCGATCCGAGCAAGGGGTCACGCCTGCAGATCGTCGCCCCGGAGACCAACCAGGCGATCGTGACGATCACCACGCCCAGCGCACAGAACCCGATCAGCGGCGGCATCCTGCACGCCGCGCTATCCCCGGACGGGCGTTGGGTCGCCTTCGTCAGCCGAGTCGGCGCCAAGGGAACCGCAGCGGTCTGGGCGGCACGCCTCTCCGACGGCGTGACCGTCAGTCTCGGCGAGGGAGCCGAGAGCGCGAACCCGTTCTACGACCAGCTCGCCTGGTCGGCCGATGGATCGGTGCTCGCCTACACGCTGATCTCCGGGCCGGACCCGGCCGGACCGTCCGACGTGTGGCTGTTCAGGCCGTCCTCGAGTGACGTTCGGCAGCTGACCGCCTCGGGCAGCGTCGTGGCGGCCAGCTTCGAGCCGGGCATCACCGGCGGCATGGCCCAGCTGTGGGTCAGCGTCGCCTCGGTGTCCGGGCCGACCAGCTACCGACTCGCGATCCCCGCCGCCTCGGGCACATCGCCCGAGAAGATCCAGCCCGCCACGGCCGCCACGGCCACCGTCAGCGGTGCCTTCCTGCCGCTGCTGGCCCCCGACGGTCGCAGCGCCATCGTCTGGCACGGCCAGATGGCCAAGGGCGCCGGCTGGCAGTTCCAGCGCGGCGGAATGCCCTATCTGGTCACCGGTGCGGACGCGGCAGCGCTCAAGCTCAGTGACATGGGACAGCCGCTCTTCCCGAGCCTGACCTTGGCGCAGGGCGATGGCTTCGGTTCGGCGGCCATCGCCTGGAGCGCGGGCAGTGATGGCTTCGTGGTCTGGAACACGGCTTGGACCGGCGTGCCGCAGGCGGCCGGCTTCCCGGACCACCAGCGCATCTACCTCGGTCACGTCCGCACCGGCGAGCTGATCGGCGCCAACCAGGCGCTCGACGCCAAGGACGTGACCGGCACGGTGGCGGCCATCCAGGACGTCAAGCTGGCTCCGGACGGGCTGCACCTGGCGATCACCGTGGCCCGCCCGCTGGCGGGCGACCTATCGGCGCCGGCGGCCGACCTGATCATCGTCAAGCGCGAGTACGGCACCACGCCGGACGGCGTCTCCAGCCTGGGGGCGGCCGGCAGCTGGAACGGCCCTGGGCTGTACCCATCGGTCGGGACCCCGTAGGCGGCTATACTCGGGGCGACCTTTAACGCGGTCCGGCGAGGCCGCCAAGGAGCTCCGATTTGACCGAACGCCAGATCCTGGACGCCGACGACCTGCGCCGGGCGCTGAACCGCATCGCCCACGAGATCGTCGAGCGCAACGGCGGCACGGACGGCCTGATCCTGATCGGCCTGCGGACACGTGGTGTGCCGCTGGCCAGACGCATCAGCGCACTGATCGAGCAGCACGAGGGGGCGCAGGTTCCGGTCGGTTCGCTCGACATCACCTACTACCGCGACGACCTGACCCGCATCGCGCACGCGCCAATCGTCAAGCGCAGCGATATCGGGCTGGAGATCGAGGCCCGGACGGTGGTGCTGATCGACGACGTGCTGTTCACCGGACGCACGATCCGGGCGGCGCTCGACGCGCTCACCGATCACGGGCGCCCTCGCGCAGTACGGCTGGCGGTGCTTGTCGACCGAGGGCATCGGGAGCTCCCGATTCGCCCCGACCACGTCGGCAAGAACCTGCCCACAAGCCTCGACGAGAGCGTCGTGGTCCGCCTCCAGGAGACCGATGGGCGTGACGAGGTCGTGATCAGCCGCGAGGAGGCGCACGGATGATCGGCTCCCCGACGGCCGCCGATACGGTCGCGGCCTGGGCGCACCGATACCTGCTCGATGTCGATCACCTGTCACGGGCCGAGATCGAGCGTTGCCTCGGCCTCGCGGTGGAGATGCGCGCGCGTCGCGACGCGCGCGAGCGGATGGACCTTCTTCGCGACGAGATCGTGGGGCTCGCCTTCTACGAGCCCTCGACCCGAACCCGGGTCAGCTTCGAGCTGGCGGCGCGCGCGCTGGGCGCCACGACCGTCGATCTCAGCGTGGCCGGCAGCAGCGTCGGCAAGGGCGAGTCGCTGATCGACACGCTGCGTACCCTGGAGCGCACCGGGGTGACCACCATCGTGCTGCGTCACGCCGCGAGCGGGGCGCCCTACCTGGCCGCTCGATCGACCGGCGCCCGGATCGTGAACGCCGGCGACGGGACCCACGCTCACCCCACCCAGGCGCTCCTCGACGCGCTGACGCTGCGCGACGCGCTCGGGCAGCTCGACGGCCGCAAGGTCGCGATCGTCGGCGACGTCGCCCACTCGCGCGTCGCACGGTCGAACCTGCACGTGCTGCCTCGGCTGGGCGCATCGGTCTGGATCGCCGGCCCGCCGGCCTTCTTGGCCGGCTTCCAGGGATGGCCCGGCGTGCGGGTGGCCGCCGATCTGGACGAGGCGCTTCTCGATGCGGATGCGGTCATGACCCTCCGGGTCCAGCTCGAGCGTGCCGCAGGCGGCGGCATCCCATCGCTCGCCGAGTACGCGGCCGCCTGGGGGCTCACCACCGAGCGGCTGGCGAAGGCGCGGCCGATGGCTCCGGTCCTCCATCCCGGCCCCACCACCGAAGGCGTCGAGATCAGCGCCGAGCTCGCCGCCAGCGACCGCAGCCTGATCGGGCGCCAGGTGATGAATGGCGTGCCGGTCCGGATGGCCGTCCTGGCACTGGTCGCGGGGGCGGTATGAGCGGCGCAGGGTCGGTGGCGGCCGCTGCCACCTTTGGGCGGCTCTCGGACCTTCTCGCCTCGCTGGTCGTCAGCGACGTGCGAATCATCGATCCGGTTCGCGGCACCGATCAGCGGCGCGACCTGGTGGTGGTCGACGGCCGCCTGGCGCCCGAAGAGCGGCCGCCGGACGCTGGGCTCCGGATCGATGGACGCAACCTGGTCGCGGCGCCCGGCCTGTGCGACCTGCACACCCACCTTCGTGAGCCCGGTGGCGCCGGCGAGGCGCTCGGCAGCGGCACTCGCGCGGCAGCGCACGGGGGCTTCACCACGGTGTGCGCCATGCCGAACACCGACCCGCCCCTGGACGACCCGCTGCGCCTCCGCGGCCTGCTGGCGGACAGCCGCGACCTCGCGGCGCGAGTGAGGGCCATCGCGGCGGCCAGCCTGGGGCGGCGCGGAGAGCAGCTGAGCGACTACCGGGCGCTCGCGGCGGCCGGGGCTGTTGGCTTCAGCGACGATGGCTCTGCGCTCGCCAGCGCGTCGTTGGCGCGTGCGGCGCTCGTCTACCTCGCCCCCTTGGGGCTGCCGCTGATCGAGCATGCCGAGGACCCGTCCCTGGCCGGAGCCTCGCAGATGCGCGCCGGCGCGGTCGCCACGCGACTCGGCCTCGCCGGCTGGCCGCCGAGCACGGAGCTGACGATCGTCGAGCGGGACATCGCCCTGGCATCCGAGACGGGCGGCTGGGTCCACTTCACGCACCTCTCGACGGCGAGCGCGGTGGCCGCGGTCCGACGTGCCAAGCAGCTCGGCACGCGGGTCACCTGCGACGTCACGCCGCACCACCTGGCGCTGACCGACCGCTGGGTCGCGGGAGATCGTCGGTTTGCGTGGGAGGTGGACGGGGCGACCGCCGACGGGTCGCTCGAGTGCCTCGGTCCGCAGCTCGCGTACGACGGCAGCTGCCGCGTCAACCCCCCGCTCCCCTCACGCGACGACGCTCTGGCGCTCATCGAGGCGCTCGCCGATGGAACCATCGACGCGATCGCCACCGATCATGCGCCGCATCCGCCGGAGCGCACGCTGGTCGAGTTCGAGGCCGCCGCGCCGGGGATCATCGGCCTCGAGACCGCGCTGTCCATCGGCCTGGCGCTGGTCGAGTCCGGGCGCCTCTCGCTCGGACGGCTGCTGGAAGCGCTGTCCGCCGCGCCGGCGGCGATGATCGGGGAGCATCGGTCGCTGCAGCCCGGTGACCTCGCCGACCTCGTCGTGTTCGATCCGACCGCTCGCTGGCGGCCGACCGACGCCACGCTCGCCTCCGGCTCGCGCAACACGCCGCTGCTCGGTCGCGAGCTTCCCGGCGTGGTGCGTCTGACCCTGGCCGAGGGGCGGATCACGTACGCCGACCTGCCGTAGTCGCGGTCCGGCGCCCGGTTGCCCGCAATGTGGGACCATGCGGGGCGCCCGCCGGCCCTGCCCGGCCAAGCTGGCCCACACCTCTCGAGTGCTGAATGTCGATCCGCTACAACGAGGAGCTGGACCCGAACGAGGGACCCGGTTTCGGATGCTTCATCACCCAGGCGATCCTGTTCGCGGCCATCCTGCTGCTCATCCCGGTCGGCCTCTTCACCTTCAGCTGGCCGGTGTGGGTGCTGGCCGTTCTGTTGGTCATCGACATGCTGCTCCTGTTCCTGATCAGCATGACCAGCGTCTTCCTGCTGCGCGTCTTCTTCGCCGACCGGCGCCGGGGACGGGGCCGAACCATCGGCGCCGAGGCGCCACCGCCGGTCACCCGCGTGGTGAGCACGCGGCCGGAGCCATCGGTCACCCCATCGGTCAGCCCATCGGTCTCCGATGAGAACATGAAGCCCGGCGATGGAGACTAGATCGTGCCGCTGATGATGACCTTCTTCAACGTGCGCAAGGGCCGCGACACGCTCTTCAAGCGCGGGATGCGCCACTTCTTCCCGCGCACCGCGCGCCGTTACGAGGCCGAGTACGGCATCCGGTTCGTGGGCTGGTTCAATGTCACCGAGGGCTCGACCTGGGACAACGTGGTGATCCTGGATCTGCCGAACTACGCGGTCCTCGATCAGCTGTATGCCGATCCGTCGGCCCGCGGCCTCGGCCACCGGGTGGCGGAGTCGGTTTTCGACCGCAAGCAGACGATCTTCCTCCGGGAACGCATGGGCCCGGACTTCGTGTACAAGCCGTAGGAGCAGGAGCTGCATCCAAGACCGATGTCATCGCCCCGCCTCACCGCGCTCCGCCAGCTTGCCGAGGAGGCACAGCTCGAGCGCCGCGACTTCCTGTACGAGGCGACGGAGCAGCTTCGTCGCTTCTTCGACGACCAGCGCGACCGGCTGCGTGAGATCGGGCCGATCCGGCTGGTCGACGACGAGCAGGATTACCTGGTCTACAACCCGATGGAGGAGAGCTGGACCACCCGGCTCACCTACCAGGACCCCGCCGACGGCGAGTGGTACGACCAGGAGCAGACCGTGGAGACGTTCGCGGAGATCGTCGAGCTCTACAACCCCGCCGACGTGCTGGCCTGGATCGTGGAGGCGGCCCGCAACCCGACCGAGCACCTGATGGCGGCCGACGAGCTCGCCAAGGACGAGCAGGCGGTCAGCGACGAGGAGGACGACTGGCAGCGGGAGCTGCCGGTCGAGCAGCAGGAGCGGCTGGCTGCCCAGCGGCTCTGGCAGCTGGCAGACGCCTACCGGACCCAGATCCAGGCACAGCAGAAGCAGGTGCTCGGCGAGTTCGCGTCGAACGCCGAGGAGGTGCTGCGACGGACCGGCGACCTCCAGCTGCTCGATGAGCACGAGGACCAGCTGTGGCTGCGCGCCGACGGCCGCTTCGAGACGAGCCTGGACGTGACCGAAGCCGGTCACCCGGCTGACCTGCCCGATCCGGTGCGCCCGGGAATGACGGTCACCGACGCGCGCGTCATCGCCGACTACTACGACGCCTCCGACGTGCTCGGCTGGGTGACCGATGCGCTCGCCGAGCGCTATCCGGCCGTGGACTTCACCGCGGTCTACGAGTAGCGGCCTTGATGCCTGAGCCCGACCTGCCGCGGGGCGCGACCCTGCACCGGGCATCCGTCGAGGAGCTGTTCGGCATCGCGGGGGGCCTGCGGACCGGCCATTTCGACCTGAAGAGCGGGCGGCACTCGGCCCGCTACCTGGAGAAGTTCGCGGTGCTCCAGTATCCGCCGCTCACCGTGGAGCTCTGCCGCCGCCTGGCCGATGCGCTGGTCGGGTACGACCCCGACCTGGTCGTCGGGCCGACCACGGGCGGCGTGCTGCTCGCCTTCGAGACCGCACGGCAGCTGACCGAGCGAACCGGGCGCCCGGTGCGGGGCATCTTCGCCGAACCGGTGGAACGCGGCCGGCGGGCCTTGCGGCGCGGCTTCGCCGTGGCCGCAGACGAGCGGATCGTGCTCGTCGACGACATCTTGACGACCGGCGCGTCAGTGGTGGAGACGATCCAAGCGGTGCGCCGCGCCGGCGGCGAGCCGCTGGCCGCGGCGGTGCTCGTCGACCGCTCCACCCAGCCGATCGAGCTCGGCTTCCCGCTGCACGCGCTGGCCCGCATCGAGATCGACTCGTGGGAGCCGGTTGACTGCGCGCTGTGCGAAGCCGGGACACCGATCGGCAAGCCGGGGAGCTCCTAGCTACTCGTCCATTCCCGGGCCTGCCCCCACTCCGCCACCGGGACGGACGAAGCCCTCCGCCTCGCGCGGGATCGGCTCCTGCCAGTTGATCTCGGCGATGCGTGCCGGTGGGAACTCGCCGTCCGGCGGCACGATCCCCGCCTCGGCCTCGAGCGGAATCCCGATCGGTGCCACGAAGTAGCGGCCCGCAAGTCGTCGTGATTCCCGGTCGAGCGCGTAGCCGGCCTTCGCGCGGTGAAAGGTGACGGTCAGGTCGGCCTCCACGACCGGCGTGGAACGGGAGCCATCGGTCAGGTCGATGCGGGTCGGCGTGTCGACCGCGACCACGACGCAGGGGCGGCCTGAGGCCCGGGCGTGGGTGCGGATGGCATTGACCAGGTCCACCGCGGTCGAGATCGGCTCACGGAGAGGACCGCTCGCCCCGCTTCCGAGCAGCGCATCCACCAGCACCGTGGCGGATGCCAGGCGGGGGCGGAGACGAAGCAACAGCTCCGGCGAGGGCGCGACGTACAGCTCCAGGGAATCGGCGGCGGCCATCGCCTGCAGCACGATCCAGTTATGGCCGCTCGCCCCGGCCCGGATCCCGGCGGCGTCGCCAACGAGCACGCAGATCACCCGCCTACCGGTGGCGGCCAGGCGCCGCGCGGCAACGAAGCCGTCGCCGCCGTTGTTCCCGGGTCCGCACAGCACGCCGATCAGCTGGGGCTCCGCCAGCGGGCCGCCCGGACCGGTCGCGGGCTCAACCATGCGCGCCAGCTCGGCCAACACCAGCTCGGCGACGGCGGCCCCGGCGCTCTCCATCAACGCGTCCGCGCTCAGCCCGAGCTTCTGCGCCGCCTCGTCGATCTCGGCCATCTCGGCGCCGCCGATCAGAACCGGCACCCGCCGCGCCTGGTTCGCCGCGGGATGCATCGGTGAAGGCTCACCGGCCGCTGCCGGCCCATTGGCCGCTGCCGGCCCATCGGCCGCTGCCGGCCTCGCGGCCGGATCGGTCATTTCAGCGTCTTCAGGTACGCGACCACGGTCGCGATCTCCTGCTTGCTGAGCTGGCCGTCGAATGCCGGCATGCTCTT
>JALYXZ010000223.1 GCA_030946825.1 Chloroflexota bacterium
GATCGGAAACATGATCCCCAGCTTGCGTCGGTTCATGAGGTGTTCCATGAAGGGCTGCCCCGCGACGCCGAGCGCCTCGACCGTCGGTTGCAGGAAGAAGGAGGACACGATCGCGCCTCCGAACCAGGTCATGGCGGATCCGACGTGGATGATGCGAAACAAGATGAGAAGAGCGTCCATCAGCTTCCTTTCGCCTTGAGCTGTGTGTTGTCGGTCATCGGCGTGTTGGCGTCGGCGATGCGGCCCAGCGCGTCGCCGAGCTCAGCCAGCCGGGCGGTGCCGAGCAGGGCCTCCAGATCCGCCTCGAGTCTCGCGATGGTCCGAATGGCGGCGGCCACGCACGCCACTCCGCGGGGCGTGAGCACGATGCGCTTGGCCCTCCGATCGCCCGGATCCGGCTGCCGGCGCACGTATCCGAGCCGCTCGAGGTCATCGACCAGCTCCCCCATCGCCTGGGGGGTGATGTTGGCCCTCGCTGCGAGGGTCGTGAGCCGGGTGCCGCCATCGACCTCGATGTGCGCAAAGACTGCGGAGTGAGCGGGCCGCTGCGGGTAGCCTGCGGCCACAACCCCAGCGACGATTCGGTGGCCGAGCCGCATGTACGCCAATCCCAGCAAAGCGGTGGTGTTCGCCGGGGGCGACGGCGGCTGTTGACCGCCGGCCTGTCGGTTCTTATCATCAGGCATCCTGAAGGTCAGGTTACATGATTATCGGCCCAGGAGGAACCGATGACCGTCACAGGTACGCAAGAGTCGACTCATGCCGAGGCCGGCGGGCTTGAGTACGCGGGACGAATCGGTTGGTGGACGGCGTGTGCGAGCGCAGCGGTCGCCGTCGTCGGTATCGCATTCCTGATGGCGATGTTCATCGCCTTCGCGGTCGGTGCCATGCCCGCCGGGATGGTGTTGGGTTGGATCAATGACGTGCTGGTGCTTGTCTCGTACCTGCTCAGCGTGCCGGTCGCGATCACCCTCTACCCGGTCCTACGGCGGCAGCACCAGATGCTGAGCGCTCTGGCGCTGATCACTGGAATTGGCGCGCTGGCATCCATCGTCGTCCTGCAGTGGCTGCTGATAACCGGTGCGCTGACCTTCGAGCAGCAGATCGGTCCTGTCTCGATCGCCATGCTGGGCCTTGCCTGCTGGTTCGTACTGACGGGCTATCTGGTGAGCTCGAGCGGACTTCTCTCGCGTGGTGTATGGATGGGTCTTCTCGCCGCAACGTATGTCGGTTACCCGATCTGGGCGCTGTGGATCGGTCGATACCTGCGACGACAGGCCCCCTCGTGAAGCTCGCGAGGACGTTCCGGTCACCCAGGCTGACCCACGGGCCCATGGCCGAGCGAGCATCGCCAGCCATTCGGGCTGCGGCTGTGATGTACCTCGTGCTGGGCCTCGGATTCGGCGCTGGGACGGTCATCACCCTCGCCTACTTCGTTCGCGATGGCGAGCTGCCCATGACGCCCTGGGGATTCCGATCGCTGAGCGGTCCGTTCGAAGCGCTGGGGCCCGGCCCGTTCACCGCCCTCGGTTGCGCGTTGGTCGGTGTGTGTGTGATGGACGCGGTGGCTGGCGTCTGGCTCTGGCAGGGCCGCCGACGCGGGGGGCTGTTGGGGCTCGCCACGACTCCGCTTGCTTTGGTCCTCGGCGGTGGATTCGCTCTTCCGTTCTTCCGTTCCTCCTCGCCGGGGTGCCGATTCGGGCCGCACTGGTCCTCGCTGGGCGGCGAAGACTCAGGTAGAGGCAGCCACGTCCCAGCGAGGGCTTCGCGAATCGTATGTCGGCGGGCAACGAAGGAGCGTGGATCGGGCAGGGTGCCACGAAATGCCTAGGACGCGACGCGCTCCGCAATCTGCAGCCCGAAGCCTCCACCTGGCACCAGCGCCATTGACTTGCGCGGAGTGAGCCCCGCCTCCTTCTGCCACGAGCGCATCTCGTCGAAGGTCCAGAGCCCAGATTGGCTGGTCAGCGCGAAGTACAGATCGAAGAACGCGCCCTGCTGGCCGCCTCGGCCCGGCGACGACGGCCGCAGCGCGTCCCCGATGACGAGGTACCCGCCCGGTCGCAATGCGCGAGCCGCGCGACGAACGAGCTGCCGGTTGGTCGCATCGTCGAAATGGTGGACCAGGCTGAACATCATGATTAGGTCGTAGGCGGCCTCGCCCAGGTCATCGGTCAGCGCGTCACCGGCGCGCAGCACGACGCGGTCGCCCATGCCCTCGCGCTCGAGCAGCGGGGCGGCGTGTTCGATGGCGGCCGGCAAGTCCAGGACGGTTGCCCGAAGACCCGGATGCCTCCGGCACAGCACTACTGAGAAGTAGCCATGCGAGCCACCGATATCCAGCATGTCACGGGCGCCGTTCGGGACGGGCAGCCGCCTGGCGAGAATCCAGGCCAGGATGTTGGCCTGGGCGCGCATGCCGCGCTGATACGCGCCCCAGTCCTCGGTGGACATCGTCCCGTGCACGTCGAGCGGCGTGCCATGTCGGGTGAACGACTCCAACTGGTCGATCCAGCGCCACTCCAGCTCCTTCATCAGGATGACCTCGCGAATCGACTGGGGCGCGTCGGCCAGGAGCCAGCGCCGGGCTTGACGTGCGAGCGAATACGCGCCGTCGCGATGGCGCAGGTAGCGCATGGTGACCAGCAGGTTCAGCAGCTTCTGGGTAGCGCGCTCATCGGTCCCGCAGGTCTGAGCGACCACGGGCGCCGTTCTCGGGACTCCGCTCAGCGCCTCGAAGATCCCCAGCTTCGTCGCCGTTGTGATGGCACGCGCATAGACGGGCGAATAGGTCTCCAACATAGCCAGCGGGACGATCCCGGAGGCCATCAGGGCCGATTCGATCGGGTTCTCCGCCATCAGCCCTACTCGCATCGCATGACCTCCATCGGCTCAAGGC
>JALYXZ010000231.1 GCA_030946825.1 Chloroflexota bacterium
TAGAATCGGGCGGCCTCCCGCGCGAGGCGCATTTCTGCTGCACGGGAGTCTGAGCCCTGGACATCTCCGGCGTCCTGTTCGTCCTGCTCGCCATCGGCGTTGTCGGCGGAGGGCTGGCGGTCGTCACGCTCCGCAACGTCATCCATTCCGCGGTGGCCATGATGGTCTGCTTCGGATCCCTGGCCGGCATGTACGCCCTGCTCGGTGCCCCGATCATCGCCGCGGCCCAGGTGCTCATCTATCTGGGAGCGATCAGCGTCCTGATCCTGTTCGCGATCATGCTCACCCAGGCCGGGGATGCGTCGCTGCCGGCACCCTTCCACCGGCAGGTGTGGCTCGCGGTCGTCGCGGCGGTGGCGGTCTTCGGGCTGATCGTGTGGGGTGCCGTCCAGACCGATTGGCATGGCGCGACGCGCGCGACGGTGCTCGGGCTGACCGCCATCGCGCAGGCCATCTTCACGACCTACGCACTTCCGCTCGAGGTGCTCGCCTTCCTGCTGCTGGCCGCGATCATCGGTGCCATCTTCCTGGCGAGACGCCCGGAAGAAGACGAGCGAGCGGCCTAGACCGATGCCCTCGCTGGCCGCCTACCTCATCGTCTCGGCGCTGCTCTTCTCGCTCGGGGCGTTCGGCTTCCTGGCGCGGCGCAACGCGATCCTGATGCTGATCTCGATCGAGCTGATGCTCAACGCGGTCAACCTCAGCCTGGTCGCCTTCAACGCCTACCAGCCCGGCGGGTCGCTGAACGGCGCCGTCTTCGCCCTGATGGTGATGGCAGTCGCAGCCGCGGAGGCGACGGTCGGGCTGGCCCTGGTGATCGCGATCATCCGCACGCGTCAGACCCCCGAGGTCGACGAGTACTCCGACCTCAAGGAGTAGGCGCTGCCGATGGAGCTGCTGATCGCCCTCATTCCGGCCCTGCCGCTCGCCGGATTCATCTTCACAGTGCTGGTCGGGCCGCGCCTCGACCACGTTCCGCTCCACGGAACGCACGTCGGCGACCACGGTGGGGTCGACGGTGGCGCCGTTTCCGATGATGCCCACGCGGCGTCGGTCGCGGACCACTCCCCCGCCGAGGCCGACGACAGCGTTCTGCTCCCGATTCCGAGCGAGGAGGAGCAGGGCCGCACGTCACCCCATCGCGGCCACGCCGACGAGCTCTCGAATGCGGCCGGTGCGGAGGGGGTCATCCCCGTCGCCCTGCGCGACGGGCTCGGAGAAGCAGGCCATGTGACGCCGGGCGGCCCGCGACCGCTCTATCGGTCGTGGATGGTGCCCACCGGGCTGGTCGGACTTGCGTGGCTGATCAGCATGGCGGTCTTCGTGAGCGTCATCTTCGGCGGACAGACCTACCACGTCAGGCTCTACGAGTGGATCGCCTCCGGGACCTTCCACATCGAGATCGCGTTCTTCGTGGATGCCCTGACCGCCATGCTGCTGCTGGTGGTGACCACCGTCGGGCTGCTGGTCCACGTCTACAGCATCGGCTACATGGACGGCGATCGCGGGTTCTGGCGCTTCTTCGCCTACCTCAACCTGTTCATGTTCAGCATGTTGCTGCTGATCATGGGCGACAACTTCCTGATGCTGTACGTGGGCTGGGAGGCGGTCGGCCTGTGCAGCTACGCACTCATCGGCTTCTGGTACAAGAAGCCCTCGGCGGCCGGCGCCGCCAAGAAGGCGTTCGTCGTGAACCGGGTCGGCGACTTCGGCTTCGGGCTCGGGGTGATCATGATCTGGACCCTGCTCGGGACCCTGAGTTTCGACCAGGTCTTTGCCGGCATCGGGGGCCTGCCCGGCTGGCAGGTGACGACCATCGCCCTCCTCCTGTTCGCCGGTGCAGTCGGCAAGAGCGCGCAGTTCCCGCTCCACGTCTGGCTGCCGGACGCCATGGAGGGCCCCACGCCGGTCAGCGCCCTGATCCACGCCGCCACGATGGTCAACGCCGGCGTCTACCTGGTGGCGCGGGCCAACCCGATCTTCGCCCACGCCCCCGCCGCGATGTGGGTGGTGGCGCTGATCGGCACCTTCACCGCCATCTTTGCGGCCGCCATCGCGCTGACCCAGAACGACATCAAGAAGGTGCTCGCCTACTCCACGGTCAGCCAGCTGGCCTACATGTTCATGGGCCTCGGGATCGGCGCCTGGGCCGCGGCGATCTTCCACCTGGTCTCGCATGGCTTCTTCAAGGGTCTGCTGTTCATGGGCTCCGGCTCGGTGATCCATGGCGCCGGCGGCGAGCAGGACATGCGCTTCATGGGCAACCTGCGGCGGAAGATGCCCTGGACCTACCGGACGATGCTGATCGGGTCGCTGGCACTGGCCGGGATCCCGATCTTTGCCGGCTTCTTCAGCAAGGACGAGATCCTGGGCGAGGCCTTCAACCGCGGCTACCTGGTCTTCTTCCTGGTCGGCCTGATCGTGGCCTTCATGACCGCCTTCTACACCTTCCGGATGATGTTCATGACCTTCTGGGGCAGCTATCGCGGTCCAAAGCCGCAGTGGAAGCACATCCACGAGAGCGCCGGCACCATGGTCGCCCCGCTGCTGGTGCTGGCGGTGCCGACGGTGCTCATCGGCCTGCTGTTCGGGATCCCGCCCGAGGGCGGGGCGATTCACACCTGGCTGAATCCCGTCTTTGAGACCGCCGAGAAGCTTCACGCCGGGATCCTGCCGGGATCCGCCGCGGCGCAGGAGGGCCACGGCTTCGCGCTGGTGGGGACGGGAGGCCTGCTGCTGCTGCTCGGGGCGCTCGCCGGGGTGCTGGGGATTGCCCTCGCGTATCGGTGGTACGTCACCCGTCCACTCTCGCCGAGACGCTTCGTCGAGCGCTTCCCGCTGGGGCTCGGACCGGGGATGTACCGCGCCAGCCTGAACAAGTACTACGTGGATGACATCTACCAGCTCATCTTCGCCCGCGGCGGCGTGCTGGTCGGCAGCGCGCTGTGGTGGTTCGACGCCAAGGTGATCGACGGCGCGGTGAATGGCGCCGGATGGGTCAGCCAGCGCCTCGGCGGCCTACTGCGCCGCTCGCAGACCGGTCGTGTCGAGAACTACGGCCTCGAGATGGCGGCCGGCCTGATCGTGGTGCTCATCGTCCTGATCGCGGTGGTGCGATGAGCCTGCCGGTGCTGAGCCTGGTCGTATTCAGCCCGCTGGTCGGGGCGCTGTTACTGCTCCTGGTCCCCGGCTCGAACCATCGCCTGATCCGATGGATCGCGCTTGCATCGGCCCTCGCCAGCTTCGCGTTCAGCCTCGCCCTGCTCGGCTACCGGGTCGGCGGGGCCGAGTTCCAGTTCCGCGAGGACCTGGCCTGGATCTCCGCCTTCGGGATGCGCTACACCGTCGGGGTGGATGGCATCTCGGCGGTCCTGGTGCTGCTCACCACTGTCCTCTCGGTGGTCGCCATCTTCTACTCCTGGGATCCGATCAGGCTGCGGGTCAAGGAGTACTACACGACCATGCTGCTGCTGATGGTCGGCATGCTCGGCGTCTTCGTCTCCCTGGACCTGTTCCTGTTCTACGTCTTCTGGGAGATCAGCCTGATCCCGATGTACCTGGTGATCGGCATCTGGGGCGGGCCGCGGCGGGTGTACGCGACGGTCAAGTTCGTGATCTACACGCTGGTCGGCTCGCTGCTGATGCTGGTCGCCATCCTGGCGGTGGCGATCGCCCACGCGGCCGCCGGCAACCCCTTCACCTTCAGCTACGTCGAGCTTCGCGGCTTCGCGTACGCCGATTCGCTGCAGGCTCTTGCGTTCATCGCCTTCTTCCTGGCCTTCGCGATCAAGGTGCCGATGTGGCCGTTCCACACCTGGCTGCCCGATGCGCACGTGGAGGCGCCCACCGCGGGCTCGATCATCCTTGCCGGCGTCCTCCTCAAGCTGGGCGGCTACGGCTTCCTGCGCTTCGCGGTGCCGCTGTTGCCCGATGCCGCCCGGTCATTTGCGCCGGTGATCATCGGTCTGGCCCTGGTCGCGATCCTGTACGGGGCGATGGTGGCCATGGTGCAGCCCGACATGAAGAAGCTGGTCGCCTACTCGAGCGTCAGCCACATGGGCTTCGTGATGCTCGGCGCATTCGTCTTCAACGAGCAGGGCCTCCAGGGAGCCGTCTACCAGATGGTCAGCCACGGAGTGACGACCGGCGCCCTGTTCCTGCTGGTGGGCGTCATCTACGAGCGGACGCATGACCGTCAGATCGCGCACATGGGTGGCCTCAACGCGCGCCTCCCCCACTACGCCGCGCTGTTCGGCCTGTTCACCTTCGCCAGCATCGGCCTGCCCGGCCTGTCCGGGTTCGTGGGCGAGTTCCTGGTGGTGCTGGGTGCGTTCCGCTACAACGGCTTCGTGGCAGTCGCGGCCATGCTGGTGGTGATCATCAGCGCGGTCTACATGCTCTGGATGTTCCAGCGAGTGTTCTTCAGCGTGCCATCCGGCTGGATGCGCCGATGGTGGCCGGCACTCGGCGACCTGACACGCAACGAGTGGCTGGCGCTGGCGCCACTGATCGTGCTGGTCATCGGCCTGGGCGTCTACCCGGCCCCGGTGCTGCAGGCCATCGCCGAGCCGGTGAACCGCATCCTGCAGATCGTCCACGGCTCCAACGGCCTCACGGGCCTGACGCTGCCGTGGTGACGTGGCACCCATGACCGAGCTCCGCGACGTCTACAGCATCCTGCCCGAGCTGTTCCTCGGCGCCCTGATCCTGGTCGTGATCACCACCGACCTGTTCCTGCCGCGCAGGAGCAAGTGGCTGCTGACGCCGCTCACCGTGTTGGGGCTGCTCCTCGCCGGCGCGGCCTGCATCGTGGTCTGGGGCACGAACCGCAGCGCCTTCGCCGGCTTCTACCGCGTCGACGACCTGTCGATCTTCCTCAAGGGCGCCGCGATGCTGATCGGCATCCTGTCGGCTCTGTTCGCGCCCGCCTATCTGCGCCAGCGGCGGCTGCCGCTCGGCGAGTTCAACGCGATCCTGCTCTTCAGCCTGCTCGGCATCTGCGTCCTGGCCAGCGCCGGGGACCTGATCACCCTCTTCCTTGGCCTCGAGCTGATGGTCATGCCGTCATACCTGCTCGCCGGCTTCCACAAGACCGACCGCTACTCGAACGAGGGCGGGCTGAAGTACTTCCTGCTCGGCAGCTTCGCCAGCGCGATCCTGCTCTTCGGGATCAGCTGGACCTACGGCCTGACCGGCACGACGCAGATCGGGCAGATCGGCGCCAGGCTCGCGGGCCACGGCATCAGCCCGGCGCTGGTGGTGGCCATCGGATTCCTGACCGTGGGTGCGACCTTCAAGGTCGCCGCGGTCCCGTTCCACTACTGGACACCTGACGCCTATCAGGGTGCGCCGACGCCGATCGCCGGCTTCCTGTCGGTTGGGCCCAAGCTGGGCGCCTTCGCGCTCCTGATTCGCGTCTTTGCCGGTGCGCTGGGCCCGATCCATGCGGACTGGGTGACGGTGATGGTCATCCTCTCCGTGCTCACCATGGTCGGCGGCAACGTGGTGGCCCTTACCCAGAGCAACGTCAAGCGGATGCTCGCCTACTCGAGCATCGCCCACACCGGCTACATCATGGCCGCGCTGGCCGCGTACGGAAACGCAACCGCTGCCCGTGCGCAGCAGCAGGCGATCGAGGCGATGCTGTTCTACGTGCTCGGCTACGCGATGATGAACATCGCCGCCTTCGCCGTGGTCGGCATGCTCCAGCGCGAGCCGGGCCGCTTCGGGGGGTTGGCATCCTTCGCCGGCCTCGCCTCCCGCTCGCCGGGGCGGGCCGCCGCGATGGCGGTCCTGCTCCTGTCGCTGACCGGGATCCCGCCCACCGTCGGCTTCTTTGCCAAGTGGTACGTGCTGCTGGCCACCGTCGATGCCGGGCTCAGCTGGCTCGCGGTGGTGATCGTGCTCAACGCCGCGCTCGCCGCGTTCTACTACCTGCGGGTCATCGTCTACATGTACATGCGCGAGCCGGATGGCAATCCGGCGCCAATCGATCACTCGCTCTTCGGCGCGGTCGGGCTGGGGCTCAGCGTGCTCGCGGTGGTGCTGCTCGGCGTCTTTCCGGGAGTCATCCTGGACGTGGTTCGCATTTCGGCCGCGAGCCTCTTCTGAGCCGGTGAGCGGCCGGCGGGGGAAGGTATGACGGCGGTCGCCGCTGCCCCGCGACGTCCGGATGATGCCCGGCAGCGAGCGCGGCAGGATGCGCTGGCTGCCGCCGCCGAACGACTGCTCGGAACGCGGCGGCTGGTGATCGCCACCAACCGCGGCCCGGTGACGTTTGCGTCAGGCGCGGACGGGACGCTCCGGCCCCGCCGAGGGAGCGGCGGCCTGGTGACCGCCCTCTCGCAGGTTGGCCGCCACGTGCCGGTCACCTGGCTCGCAGCGGCGATGACCGATGGCGACCGGCGGGCGGCGGCCGATCCGCGGCTCATCGCGCAGGCCGTGCCGGGTGACGCCGTGCGGCTGCGGTTCGCGGCCATCGACCGAGCGGTGTACGAGGCCGCCTACAACGTGATCGCCAACCCGCTGCTCTGGTTCCTGCAACACCAGATGTGGAACCTTCCCGAGCGTCCGGTGATCGACGCGGCGGTGATGCGCGCCTGGGACCATGGCTACCTGCCGCTCAACACCGCATTTGCCCGCGCCGTGCTGTCGGAGGTCCCGGTCCGGGACACCGCGCCGCGGATCATGCTCCACGACTATCACCTGTACCTCGCCGCCGATGCCATCCGCCGGGCTCGGCCCTCCGCGCTGGTGAGCCACTTCTCGCACATTCCCTGGCCTCCGTCCTCCCTGTGGCAGACGATCTCGCCGCGCATTCGCGAGGCGATCTGCGCGGGGCTGGTGGCGAGCGACGTCGTCGGCTTCCAGACGGAGCGCTACGCACACAATTTCCTGCGCAGCGTGGAGTCGTTCCTGCCCGACGCGCACGTCGACTACCGATCACGGACGGTGACCCGCGGTCGCCACGTGGCGCACGCCCGGCACTACCCGATCTCGATCGACGTGGAGGCCACCCGCCGGGTCGCCTCATCGGTCGCCGCCCGGCGCCGACGCCGCGAGCTGCTGTTGCAGTGCCCCGGGCCGATTCTGGTCCGCGTCGACCGCCTGGAGCCGAGCAAGAACATTCTGCGTGGCTTCCAGGCCTTCGAAGCGCTCCTGACCCGCTACCCTCGCCTCCGCGGACGCCTGACCTTCCTCGCGTTCCTGGTTCCCTCGCGTACCAACCTGCGCGAGTACGGCGACTACGGGCGGAAGGTCCAGGCATCGGTCGACCGGATCAACGCCCGGTTCGGCGTGGCGGGGCATCGACCGGTGCGCATCTACTACGAGAACGACTACGCCCAGGCGCTCGCCGGGCTTGCGATCGCCGATGTGGTGCTCATCAACCCGCTCGTCGACGGCATGAACCTGGTCGCCAAGGAGACGGCGGTCGTCGCGGAGAACGATGCCGCGATCGTCCTTTCCGAGACCGCCGGGGCGTTCGACCAGATGGCCGATGGTGTCCTGTCGGTCGCGCCGGCGGACGTGGTGGGCACAGCTCAGGCCATCGCGCGGGGGCTCGAGATGCCGCGCGCGGAGCGTGCCGCCCGGATCGATCGGCTGCGGCGCGACGTCGAGCGCGAGGACATCACCTGGTGGCTGCGTCGCCAGTTCGAGGACCTGGCGGAGATCGGCGAGCGGCGGGGCCGCGGTCGCCCCTAGCCGGCCGAGGGTCCTGCGCCCTCGTGGTTGTCGTGGTTGTCGTCGAAGGCGAGCGCGCGCAGCATCGAGGCTGCGGCCTCCACGGAGTCGACCACCAGGTCCGCGGCGCCGGCCACCTCGGCGGGGACCTCGGTGCCGCCCTGCACTGCCCCGATCAGGGCGAGGGCCAGCCGCCCGTCCTGACGCAGCTCGGCGGCGACCCGGAACATGTCGAGATCGGTGACGTCGTCGCCGAGGACCAGCAGCCCGCGAAGGGAGTAGCGGTCCACGATGGTGCGCAGCGCCCGGCCCTTGTCGCCGACGCCCACCGGCCGCAGTTCCAGGGAGGCGCGACCCTCTCGGAGCTCGAGGCCGTCGAGCCGCCCCTCCAGCGCGGCCAGCAGCCGCTCCCGCGTCTGCGCCGGTTCGGCCGCTTCGCGGTAGTGGATCGTGGCGCTCAGCCCCTTCTCCTCCACACGGATGCCCGGTTCGGCGGGCAGGCCCGAGAGCGTCGCCTTCAGCAGACGCCCGACCGATTGAGCCAAAGGGTTCGCGTCCGGCCGCTCCGCGCCCGGTGCCAGCCACTCGATTCCGTGGTTGCCCACCAGCAGCAGCCGGGACACCCCGATCCGCGCGCGGGCGTCCAGGGCCGCGCGGCCGGTCACCACCGCGACCACCGCGAGACGTCGAGCCAGCGCCTGTAGCGCGTCGGCCACGCCGGGAAGCGGCCGCGCGGCGTCGGGGTCGGCAACGATCGGCGACAGGGTGCCGTCGAAATCGGTCACCAGCCCGGCCGGTGCCGCCGCCAGGGTAAGCCGGGCAGCCCGCAGCGCGTCCTCAGACATCGGTCTGCTCTAGACTCGCGCCGGTGAGGCGCTTCTTCTCGGCAGGCATGGTCGTTCCCCTGGTTCTCGCCGGGGTGGGCGTGGCGCTGATCATCGCCGGACAGCTCAACCTCGATGCGCCTCCGAGCTCGAGCCTGCCACCGATCCCCGAGCCGACCGTCGCCGCCGTGACACCCCGGCCCACCGGTGCGCTCTCGGTCCCGCCGTCCGCGACCGCGACCACGACCTCCCGCCCGACCGCGACGCCGCTCCCGGCCAACGTGGTCGCCGTCCAGCTCGAGGTCGACACCAAGCCTTTGGTGGTCAACGTCCGCGTCAAGAAGTCGCCGGGCGGCAGCAACGACGACTTCCCGGACGAGTGCTGCGCGTTCATCATCGGCTCGTCCTCACAGCCGGGCCGCGGTACGAACTCGTACATCGTCGCGCACGCGGTGCTGACCCCGATCCGACTCTTCAAGCCGCTGTGGAACGCCCAGCTCGGCGACCGGCTGCGGATCAGGATGTCGAACGGGCTGATCCTCGTCTACCGCATCACCGAGATCCACCCGAACATCTCCTGCCCCGACGATCGGTCCCCACCCATGCCCGACCCGCCGCTGGCGCTCCAGTACGCGCCGCCCGGCTGCGCGGCGGGAGCACGCTGGACCGCCCCCACCACTCATGAGCGAGTCACGCTCCAGACATCGCAGGGCTTCAACCGCAATTACGGCGAGCTGATCGTGGTGGCCGAGCCGGTCACCTCGTAGGATTCCCGCCGCCGTCTCGGCCGCCCGAGCATCAGCGCGGGAACCAGCGTCGCGATCGAGACCCCGAGCGCGATGGCGAACACCAGCCGCAGCACGTCCGCCGCCTGGCCGCGCGACCACGTCTCGAGCAGGTCCACGAGCGGGATGCTGGCCCGCGGGTCGACCCCCACGAACTCCGGGTGGCCGAGCGCGGTGACCAGCGCATTCCGACGGGACGGGTCATTGACCAGGGCACTCAGCTCATCGATCCGGTGCTGACCGATGCTCGTCAGCAGCGCCAGCCCAACGCTCATGCCCACCGTGCGGGTGATGTGCAGCATTGCCGATGCGATCCCGTAGGCGGATGAGCCCGCGGCGTCGATGGCAGCCGTTGCGCGGGGCGAGACGGTCAAGCCAAACCCGGCGCCGAAGATGGCGAGGTCGCGCACCAACCGCGAAACGTCGGTGCCGGTCCCCCAGCCGAGCGCCAAGGCCAGTCCGCCGATGGTGAGCGCGATCCCCAGCACCGTGGTCGGTCGCTCGCCGATGACCGCGGACGCGGCCCCACCCAGGATCGCGGCGATCGCGATCGCGCCGGTGAGCGCGGTCAGGGCCGCGGCTGCCTGCTCGGCCGGTCCGTTCAGCACGCGGTTGACGAACACCGGGCCGCCGATGACCGCGGTCGCCAGCGCGTAGCCGGTGAGCAGGCTGACCGCATTCGCCGCGGAGAAGCTGCGGTCCCTGAACAGGCGGGGATCGACCAGCGGCGCGTGCAGGCGCAGCTCGACCCAGACCAGCGCTGCGCCCGCCACCGCCGCCAGCAGCAGTCCGGCGATCACGATCGGATCGCCCCAGCCCCGCTCCCCGGAGAGGGTCACCGCGCCGACGCCAGCCACCAGCGCCAGGGAGAGCAGCGCCGCGCCGCCGAGGTCGAGGCGGGCGCGCAGCCGCGGGGTTTCGACCCCCCCGGCGACGACGTACAGCAGCAGCAGCGTGCCGAGCGCGATCGGGACGTTGAGCAGGAAGATCCACTGCCAGGCCGCCATCGCCAGGCCCGGGATCGGCAGGTGGACGTTGAGCAGCACCCAGGCGCCGTACGCCGGCCCGATGGCCATCCCCACGAACGTGGCGGCGCCCTCCACGCCGAGCGCGGCGGACCTGGCGCGTCCCGCGAACAGATGGCTGGCCAGGGCCATCGACAGGGGCACCAGCGCGCCGCCGCCGAAGCCCTGCACCACGCGCGCCGCTACCAGCCAGTCCAGCCCGTTCTGCTGTCCGGCGATCCGCGAGGCTCCCGCGCCGAGGCTGCCCACGCTGAACAGGACCAGCGCAACGACGTACAGGCGGCGCGCTCCCCACAGGTCGGCTGCCCGGCCAGCAAGCGGCATGGCAACGATGAACGCCAGCAGGTAGGCATTGACGATCCAGCTCGCGCGCGCCAGATCCGTCCAGCCGCCGAAGTCGGCGACGATGGAGGGCAGCGCGATGGCCACCACCATCAGCTCGGCGCCCGCCAGCAGGACACCAAGTGACGCGACGATCAGCACCGCCACCGCGGCCGCTGGGTGCAGGGCCACGTTCGGCTGGTGGCGGATCGGCCGTGGCGGCGGCTCCGGGAATCGGCTCACAGGTCGACACGCTGCAGCACGGCAAGGGCCACGACAGCGAGCACCGAGCTGACGGCCAGCGCCTCGCCAGCGCCTCGCAGCGAGCGCGCCACCGGGAAGCTGGCCTCAGGCAGGCCGGCGAGGACCGTGAAGCCGGCCAGCGGGGGTGGCCCGACCACGAACCCGAGCGCGGCGACCGCGGCGCAGCTGGCCAGCGTGACCGCCATGGCCGGGAGCGGGTCGAGCAGCAGACCGAGGACCGCTGCCAGGCAGAAGGCGGCGAGCGCGACGCTGCCAGCGGCAAGCATCGCGGCGCCAAAGCCGGGACCGTCTCCAGGCCCCACCGCCTCGGGGCTGACGGTCAGCCAGCCGAGGATTCCCGATGGGATGAGCCCGACGGCCAGGATTCCGACCAGCGCCACCAACCAGCCGAAGAGGATCGATGCGCGCGGCACGGCGCGAACGGCGAGCCAGCCGAGCCTGCCCCGGCGACGCTCGACGGCAAAGGAGCGGGCGACCAGCGCCGCGGCCAGCGAGATCGCGAGCGCGAGCGCGAGCGCGTACACGCCGCCCGGCGCCAGCTCGACCGCCGGCAGTGCCGAGATGAACGTGGCGGCGATGCCCGCTCCGACCAGCAGAGCAATCAGGGCCAGCAGCTCGAAGCTGAACCACAGCTCCGCGAGCGCCACGTGGGCGACCAGCCCGATCCGGGTCACCGGACCGCCGCAGCTGCACCGGGCGGCGCCGCCCAGCGTGTCCCGGCCAGCGCGGAGATCCCCAGCACCGAGAGCGGCAGGCCATGTCGCTCGAGCTCGGTGAGCGGCGCGTGCACGGCGGTCCTGCCCGAGCGCAGCAGCGCCACCTGGTCCAAGATCTCCTTCAGGCCGCCCGGGTGTTGCGTGACGACGACCATCGTGGGTTGCGTTTCGGGAATCGTGAGCAGCCGGACGCGGTCCCGCGGCGAGAGGGCCAGCAGGGGCTCGTCGAGCAGCACGACCTCAGGGTTGGGCAGCAGCGCGCCAGCCAGCGCCACGCGCTGCGCAAGCCCGGGGCCCGCCCCGCCGAGCGGTCGGTCGAGGCTCGCGGTCAGGCCGTAGTCAGTCGCGGCCCGTTCCACGCGCCGATGTCGCTCGGGCCGAGCGAAGCCGGCCAGCCGCGCGGAGAGGTCGAGCGCGACGCGGGGCGTCATCCACCCATGGAGCCCGGTCTCGCGCCCCACGTACGCGACCCGCCGAGACCAGCCCCCCTCGGCGTCATCCGGCGACGGCGAGCCGGCAATCTGCAGGGTGCCGGCATCGGCGCGCGCGAGGCCGGCCAGGATCCGCAGCAGGAGCGAGGCACCGTCTTCGGGCTCGGAGACGAGGAGCAGCCGCGCGCCGACCGCGACCGTCAGGTCGAGGCCATCGAGCACGCGGCCGCCGGCGATCGCCCGCACGATGCCGCGACAGGTGATCGCCGCGGGGCGCAGGACGCCGATCGCCCGGGAGGACCACAGCGCGTCCGGCGTGGAGCTGCTCACCCAGGAGACCTCCTCCATGCGTCCGGCGAAAGCGGCGGCGAGTCTAGCACGCACCTTGACGACTCCCGAACGCCGAAATATCATAAGCGCCCGCTTATATCAATCGTCATTTGATAAAGAACGGCTCACCGATGTATCCCACCCTGGATCCAGCCGAATCCGAACTGCGTCGACTGCGCGTCCTGTATCGGGCCCTTGGCGACTCCACCCGGCTGCGGGTCATCGGCCTGCTCGCCGAGCGAGGGCCGCTGACCGTCAACGACCTGTCGATCGGGGTCGCGCTCTCTCAGCCGCTGATCAGCTGGCATCTGCGGATCCTGCGGCTGGCGGGCGTGATCGACACCACGCGGCAGGGACGTCAGACCATCTGCCGGCTGCGGACCGCGGCGTTCGAGGAGCTCCACGAGATGGAGGCGCGTCTCATCTCCGGGACGAGCGGCGTTGCCGCGCAGCGTACCTCCGGGAGCGAGGTCCCCGATGTCGGCTAGCCCTCCGCGGCAGGGCGACTTGGGCCGCGGCCCAGCCCTCCTACCCGCCCGCCTCAAGGATGGCGTTCGTGCGCTTCTGCGACCGGCGGTGCGCGCCGCGCAGCGGCTCCACCTGACGCCGAACACGGTCACCGTCATCGGACTGCTGATCGTGCTGCTCGCTTCGGGGATCGTGGCCAGCGGTGGCCTGCTGGTGGGCGCCATCATCCTCACCGCGGGCTCATTGCTGGATGCGGTTGACGGCGCCCTGGCGCGGGCCAGCGGCGGGGGCACCGCGTTCGGCGGCTTCCTCGACAGCACCCTGGACCGCATCGGTGAGGCCGTGCTGTATGCGGCCATCGCCGGCTTCTACCTTCGGACCAGCGCGCAGCCGACGGTCCCGGTGCTCGTCACTTTTCTGGCGCTGACCGGCTCATTCATGGTCAGCTACTCGCGTGCGCGCGCTGAAGGCATCGGGCTGAATGCCAGCGTCGGCATCGCACCGCGAACCGAGCGCCTGGTACTGATCATCGCCGGCCTGGCGCTTGCGGGGCTTGGCGTTCAGATCGGCCTGATCGGTGCGATCAGCATCGTCGCGGCGCTCACCGCGGCCACCGTCGTGCAGCGCATCTGGCATGTGTGGCGCCAGTCTCAGGCACGGCCGGAACTGAGCGCGGCCGTTCCACGCGACCCGAACCCGAACCCGAACCCGAACACGGAGACGTCCACCCGTGGCTAGCACCAAGCCCACCGTCGAATCGAACGGGCACCGCCCGCCAGACCGGAAGATCCGGGTCGCGATCGTCGGCGTCGGGAACTGCGCGAGCAGCCTCGTCCAGGGGCGGCACTACTACCAGGATGCCGCCGAAGACAAGCCGATTCCGGGCCTGATGCACGTCAACCTGGGCGGCTACCACATCCGCGACATCGAGTTCGTGGCCGCCTTCGACGTCGACGCCGAGAAGGTCGGCAAGGACCTCTCCGAGGCCATCTTCTCGGGGCAGAACAACACGTTCAAGTTCGCGGATGTGCCTCCCACCGGCGTGACTGTCGAGCGAGGGATGACACATGACGGGCTCGGCAAGTACCTCTCCGAAGTGATCGTCAAAGCTCCGGGACCGACCGCCGACATCGTCGGCATCCTCCGCGAGCGGGAGGTCGACATGGTCGTCAGCTACCTGCCGGTGGGCAGCGAGCAGGCGACGAAGTGGTACGTGGAGCAGGCGCTGCAGGCCGGCGTCGGGTTCATCAACGCGATCCCGGTCTTCATCGGGCGCGAGCCCTACTGGCAGCGCCGTTTCGCGGAGCGCGGACTTCCGATCATCGGCGACGACATCAAGAGCCAGGTCGGCGCCACCATCACCCACCGCGTGCTGACTCGCCTGTTCATGGACCGCGGAGTGCGAATCGACCGCACCTACCAGCTCAACTTCGGCGGCAACACCGACTTTCTCAACATGCTGGAGCGCGAGCGGTTGGAGTCCAAGAAGATCTCGAAGACGAACGCGGTGACGAGCATGATCGACTACCCGATCGATGCCGACAACGTGCACGTCGGTCCGTCAGACTATGTGCCGTGGCTGAAGGACAGGAAGTGGTGCCACATCCGCATGGAGGGCACGACCTACGGCGATGTGCCGCTCAACCTGGAGCTCAAGCTCGAGGTCTGGGATTCGCCGAACAGTGCGGGCGTGATCACCGACGCGATCCGCTGCCTGCGCCTCGGTATCGACCGTGGCCTGGCCGGCACGCTGGTCGCACCGAGCGCCTATTTCATGAAGAGCCCTCCACTCCAGATCCACGACGACGTGGCCCGCGAGCGGGTCGAGGCCTTCATCCGCGGCGACGAGAACGAGACGCTGGTCGGCACCGAAGGCGGCCGCGAGCGGAGTGGCGGCCGTTCGCGCAGTCGCGTGGCCAAGGCGTCGCTCACGGTGGGCGCGACCAGCTGACGGGCCATCGCGCCCCGTCGAGTGGGGTCCCGAACCGATGACCGTCCCCGTCCGCGCGGCGACGACACCCGGCCCGACCGCGTCCGGCGCCGATGTCTCCGGTGTCGCCGCGGATGGCGAGCGGCTCCGCGAACGGCTCATCTACTGGGCCTACCGAGCCGGTGAGCGGGTGCTGAACACGCTCCCGCGCTCGCTGACGCTGCCGATCGCTGCCTCGGCCGGCAACCTCGCGTACGACGTCGCCGGACCCAAGCGAGAGTTGCTGCACGCCAACCTGGCGCACGCGCTGCGCACCGGGCAAGACGATCCCCGGGTGGCCCGTGCGGCGCGGCGCGCATTTCGGAACTACGCCCGCTACCTGGTCGACATGATGCGGCTTGCGGGGCTGACCGGTCGCGACGCGCAGCGACTGGTCAGCATCGACAACGTCGAGGACCTGCGCGCCGCACGCGCCGAGGGCCGCGGCGTGATCCTGTGCACGGTTCACGTCGGCGGGATGGACCTCATCGGTCCGGGCCTGAAGCTCAGTGGGGAGGCACTCAACGTAGTCGCCGATGACACGACCTACGGGCGCCTCTACGAGCACCTCAAGGCGATCCGCGACCGGCAGGGCCTGCACCTCATCGGCTGGCGCAACCTCCGCGGCCTCTTCCGCGTCCTGCGCGACGGCGGCAATCTCGTCCTGTTCTGCGATGGTGGCTTCCGGCGCGGCGACGTGCCGGTGGAGTTCTTGGGCGAGGCGACCACCTTTCCGGCCGGCCCGGCGACCCTCTCCGCGCGGTCCGGTGCACCGATGATGCCGGTCTCCTGTCGCCGCACCCCGCAGCAGCGCTTCCGAGCGCGCGGCCTCCCCCTGGTGCGCGCCGCGAGCAGTGAGCCGGCAGAGATCCATCGCGCCACGCAGCAGGTCGCCGACGAGCTCGCCGAGGTGATCGCCGATGACCCGGGCCAGTGGTACATGTTCCGTCCGGTGTGGCCCCAGACCGATGCAGATCGGGCATTCGCCCGGGCCGCGTTGGCGGCTGCCCGGGCCGGCGAGGACTGGAGTCGCCTGCGGTGATGCGGCTGCCGGCGTGAAGCGGTCGGTGCTGTCGCGGCGGCCGGGGCGATGAGGCGGTTCGCGCTGCGGGCCGGCCTGCGGCTGGCGGACCTGCTGGTCGCGACCCTCCCCGCTGCGGCGGGCTATGCCCTAGCTGATCTGGCCGGCACCGTCTGGCACCGATGCGCGCCTCGCCGCCGCGCCCTGGTCAGCGCGAACCTGGCCCGCGTGCTGGCCGCAACCGGCCGCTTGCCGTCCGAGGCTGGACTGCGACGGCTCGTTCTGGGCGCGTTCGTGGAATACGCGCGCTACTACTACGAGCTGCTGCGCGCGCCCCACTATTCGCTGGGCCGGGTTGCGTCGATGATCGATGTGAACAGATGGCCGGAGCTGCGCGCCACCCTGCGGGCAGGGCCGACCGTCCTCGTGTCGCCGCACCTCGGCAACTTCGAGCCGTTCGGCGGGTTCCTCGCCGCCCATGGCATCTCGGCAGTCGCGCCGGTGGAGGAGACCAATCCGCCCGAGCTGTTCGAGTTCCTTCGTGCCCGTCGCGCCGGGGGCCGTGGGATGACGGTGGTGCCGCTCTCCAAGGCCCTCCGGCCGCTGCTCGACGCGCTGCGGCGCGGCGGCACCGTCGGCCTCATCGCGGACCGCGACCTGGGCGCCGATGGCGTGGCGGTGGAGCTCTTCGGCCACGCGACCACGATGCCGGCCGGCCCAGCGACACTGACCATCCGGACCGGCAGCACGCTCGTCGCCGGGTCGTGCCTGCGAGTGGGCCGCGAGCGCTTCCGCGTCCAGGCCGAGCCGCTCCCCTGGCAGCCCAGCGGCGACCGCCGACGCGATGCGGAGGCCCTGACCCGCGATCTCGCCTCGCGCTTCGAGCTGCTGATCAGCGCCGCCCCGGAGCAGTGGTTCGCCGTGTTTCAGTCGATCTGGCCGGACATCGGGCGGGATGTGGCATCGACCCGGGCGACCGACGCGGGACCGTCCCGGTGAGCGGTCCCGGTCCGCGGACCCCACGCCTACCCCGCGGAGGCGGGCCGCGCGGCATGGCCGACATGCATGTCCACACCCTGTATTCGGACGGGACGGCGAGCATCGGGGAGATCCTCGAGCACGTGAAGCGCGCAACTCGCCTGGACGTGCTGGCCATCACCGATCACGAGCGCGTCGACGGGGCGCTGCGCGCTCGCGAGATCCACGCCGCCGGCGACTATCCATTTGAGCTGGTGGTCGGCGAGGAGATCACCACCCGCCGCGGGCACCTCGTGGCGCTCTTCATCGAGGAGCGGATCCCGGCTCTGCGGCCGCTCACCGAGACGCTGGAGCGGATCCATGCCCAGGGCGGGATCGCCGTCGCGGTGCATCCCATGGCGCCACTCACCCCATCGATCGGCCGTCGCAGCCTGCTCGCCCTTGGAGCCGACCCGCGGCCGGATCACCGCCTCGACGCCATCGAGCTGATGAACCCCTCGGCCGCCGGCAGGGTGGCACGTCATGCACGCGAGGCGCTGAACCGCGACGTGCTGCACCTGGCGCCGGTCGGAAACTCGGACGCCCACGTCCTGGAGGGAATCGCCACCGCCTGGACCTGGTTCGATGGGGTCACGGCGGTGGACTACCGCGCCGCCGTTGCCGAGGCGGCCACCGAGCCGGCCGGGGCGCACTGGTCGCATGCGCACAACGTCTCGGTCTACGGACGCCAGCTGATCGCCAAGGCGCGACACCTGCGGCATACTCTGCGCCCCAGCGGAGAGTGGCGATGAGCGGCCTTCGAGCACCGACAGTCGCGACCCCCGCGGATCCCAAGACCGGGGCAGCCGAGACGCGCGGGTCGAGGCCACCGCTCAAGATCGGGATCGTCACTCCGTACGGCTACCCGCTTCCCGGCGGCGTCAACGAGCACGTGCGCTACACGTACGAGGCGATGCGTCGCATGGGCCACGACGTGTGGATCATCACCAGCAAGTACGGCAAGCAGCGCGAGAGCGAGGGCCACGTCATCCGGCTCGGGACCGGCTGGGCGGTCCCCGCCAACGGCAGCGTGGGTCGCGTGACGCTCGGCTGGCGCTTCAAGCAACAGGCTCGCGAGATCCTGGAGGCGGAGAGCTTCGACATCCTCCATTTCCACGAGCCGTTCGTGCCGTTCCTGTCACCGACCGTGCTCGACCAGTCACGCACCGTGAACGTCGCCACCTTTCACGCGTTCGGCGGGTTCAGCCCCTCGTACTGGTTCGGCAGCCGGGTGGTGCAGCACCTCGTCGCCAAGCTGGACGGCCGGGTGGCCGTCAGCGGGGCCGCGCGGCACTTCATCAACCGTTACTTTCCAGGCGACTATCGGATCATTCCGAACGGGGTCGACCTCGAGCGCTACACCGGCGCCGAGCCGATGGAGGAGCTTCGCGACGGCACCCTGAACATCCTGTTCGTCGGCCGGCTCGAGGACCGCAAGGGACTGATCCACCTGCTCAAGGCGTACAACCGGCTCCGGAAGCGCCACGTCGATGCGCGGCTACTGGTCGTCGGGGACGGACCACGTCGCCGGGAGTATCGCCGCTGGGTGGCGGTCCGTCGCGTCAGGGACGTGGAGTTCCTGGGGCGCGTCAGCGACGATGCCAAGGCGCGCTACTTCGCCTCGGCCGACATCTTCTGCGCGCCGTCGACCGGCCAGGAGAGCTTCGGCATCGTGCTGCTGGAGGCGATGGCTGCCGGCGTCCCGATCGTCGCCTCGGACATCCACGGCTACAAGCAGGTCGTGCAGCGCGACGTGCAGGGCTTCCTCGTCGATCCCAAGAATCACCGGGGACTGGCCGCCGCTCTGTATGCGCTGGCGCACGATCCCGAGCTCCGGGACCGGATGGGCGAGGCCGGCCGGGCGCGGGCGCCGGAGTACTCGTGGGACCGAGTTACCGAGCGCATCGTCGACTACTACTACGAGGTCCGCGCGCGCGCAGCGTCGCGGGTTGATCCGCCGGCGCCCACCGGACCCGACGGCCCGCCCGCTCAGCGACGGGCGACCGTCAGCCGAGAGCCAGCGGCTTCCGGTAGGCGGCCGCGCGCCGCTCGACCACGAAGCCGTTCTTCTCGTAGACCCGCATCGCGCCGGTGGGGTTCTCGCTGTCGACGCCGAGCACCGCGCTCGCCATGCCGGCGGCCGCCAGCCGCTCCAGCGAGCGTGCCACGAGCGCTGATGCCAATCCCCGGCCGCGCCACGGCCGCCGCACGAAGACCGACTCGAGCCAGCCACGCGGCTGCTCGCGGGCCGCGTTTTCCGCGGCGCTGATGGCGTTGATGCTGGCGCCGGCGACCTCGTGCCCCGCCCAGGCCACGACCCACAGATTGGGATCGAGGTTCGGGTCGCTGAGGAACGAGGCGTACGCCTCGTCGGAGCTGTCGAAGCCGCCCCAGTGATCGCGGAAGGCCTCGACATCGGCGTCGTACACCGTGCGGATCTCCTCCGCGCTGGGCACGCGTACCTCGATCCCGGCGGGAAGCGGCGGAAGCTCGACGGCCTCCAGGTCGTGGCGCGCCATCTCGTTGAACCAGCGGACGATTCCGTACCCCTCCTGCTCGAAGAGCACCCGCTTGCCGACGCGCTGCTCCGGTGTCCAGGTGCCGAGCACCAGGCCCCGGCCCCCGGTGTCAGTGGCATGTGCGCGCGCCAGCTCGGTCGCGCGGGCCTCGCCCCAGCGCACCAGCCAGCGGCCGATGCCGCGCCGCCGCCATGCCGTATCGACGCACCCGCCGAGGCGATATTCGCGCAGGCCATCCGTGGTATCGACCCAATCGACCCACGCATAGGCGACCATCGACCCGTCCACGGTGGCCACCACGAGGTCGGTGGCCGGGTCGTAGTGCGGCGTCTCGCGGAGCAGCCAGTTGCGAAGCTCCGCCTCGGAGTTGCGATCGTCAACGTCGTCCGCTGCGTTGGCGCGGTTCGACATCTCCGCCATCTCCGCGGGATCGCGGCCGCGGTCGACGCCGCGATGTCCAAACCCCGGGATCGCCGGGGCCGCGAACCCGGTCGCCATCGGTCTCATCGGTCCATCTCCTCCGCTACCCAACCCGCTTCAGCTTGCCGGTACGCTTCGCGTAGCGCTCGGCCCGACCAAAGGTCCACATCCCGAGCGGGATGAGGATGATCCCCATCAGCACCAGCGGCCAGATGTCGCCCACCAGCTGGCTGACCGGCGTCCCCTCGATCACGCCACGTCGCACGCCGTCGATGACATAGGTCGCCGGCGAGACGTGCGCGATGACCTGCATCCAGCCCGGGAGCACCGTGATCGGGTAGTAGACGCCGCTCACCAGCAGGAGCACGGACTGAATGACGAATACCATCTGGGCGCCGCGCTCGACGTACATCAGCGGCAGGATGGCCGCCGCGATCCCGATCCCGATGAAGCTCAGCGAGCCCAGCCCGATGAAGGTCAGCACCGTCGCGAAGTTCGCGTGCGACAGGTCGAGCTGGAAGAAGAGCGCCAGGACGGCGAGCACCACCGCGGTGTGGATCAACCCGTACACGATCGCGTACACCGCGGAACCGAGCAGCTGGGCATAGCGGCGCACCGGCGCCATGAACGTGTACTCCAGCGTCCCCTCCCAGCGCTCCCACTGCACCGTCTCGGCGATGAACTCGAAGACCAGCGACAGGAAGTTCCAGAAGATGGCGCCGATGACGAGCACCAGCAGCAGCCGGTTGCTCCCCTCGCTGCGGCCGATGAGCGAGATCGCCAGCGCGCCCGCCACGGAGTAGACGAGCCAGGCGACTTCCCAGCCCCAGTATCGCTTTGTCAGGTGGAAGTTTCGCTCGACAAAGGCGTAGCTCGCCTTCAGCTCGCGGGCCATGAGCGTCATCGCTCGTTCACTCCTGTCACTGGACCGATGGGCCGGCCCGGCCCTCTCACTGGGACCGAGCCGGCTGCAGAGACGGATCGGCTGCCAGGTGGTTGCCGAGGCGAACCATCTGACGACCAACCCAGCGCCGCACCGGGCCACTGGACCGATGCGGCCGCGAGGCGTGGATCTCGCCGCGCAGCTGCGCCACGCGCGCCTCGTGCGCGACATGGAGATCGCGCGGTGCGGGTGCTATGTGCATCATGGTGATCACCTCCTTTCTCAGTCGTCGTCGCTGTCGTTGTCGTCGGCGTTGATGTCGTCGTCCAGGGACCGGCCGGTGAAGGCCATGAACACGCTCTCCATGGTCGGCGCGGCTCCGTGACGCTCCGCCACCCGGTTCTTCAGCCCCTGCGGAGTGTCCTCCGCCACCACGGCCCCCTCGTTGAGCACCGCGATCCGGTCACACAGCCGTTCCGCCTCGTCGAGGTCGTGCGTGGTCAGCACGATCGTCGAGTCGTGCGTGTCCCGCAGCTCCTCGATGAAGGCCTGCACGTCGAGCTTGGACCGCGGGTCCAGGCCGGTCGTCGGCTCGTCGAGCAGCAGCAGGGTCGGGCTGGTCAGCAACGCCCGCGCGATCGCGACCTTCTGCTGCATCCCTCGGCTCATCTGCTCCAACGGACGCCCGAGCCGCTTCTCGCCGATCCCCAGCCGCCCAAGGATCCGGATCGCCTCGGCCCTGGCCACCCGGGCATCGAGCCCGTACAGCCGCGCCGCGTAGATCAGGTTCTCGTGCGGACTGAGCTTCTTGAAGAAGGCGGCATCCACGCTCACCCGGTTGATGACCTGCTTGACCGCCATCTCCTCGCGGACGATGTCGTGGCCGAACACCTCGACACGCCCCTCGTCCAGGGTCAGGAGCGTGCTCATCAGCCGGATCAGCGTCGACTTCCCGCTGCCGTTCGCCCCCAGCACGCCGTAGATCTCGCCGCGACGGATGCGCAGCGACACATCGGAGACGGCCAGGACGGACTTGCGCTTCCGACCGACGATGAACCGCTTGGTCACGTGCTCGGCGACGACCGCCGGGGACGCATCGTCCAGCTGGCGGCGACGCACGGTGGTCTCCGCCGCAGCCGTTCGCATCGGTCCCGGCGCGCCTGTCTGCTGTTGTTCGGTCACGGTGGTCATCGGTTCGTTCTCCGTCGCCTGCATGACGACTGAAATGGCAAGAGCCGCGGTCCTGGCACGAGGTCCGCGGCTCTGCGCTGCCCGGGCTGGGCAACAAAAAACCGTGGACCCGATCCGGCCCACGGCTCTGGCTGAAGTGGCGGCTGCTGCCGCCTGCTCCTAGCTCGACGTGGGCGCAGATCTCCCGTCGAAGACGTCCTTGGTGGGCGTCATTCGCTGGCGCGCGATGAGGGCGCTCATGCAGAGATTCATGGCCGTGGGTTCATCCCTCGTGTGGTGGTTCGCCGGACGACGACGCGCGACGCAAGGTCGCGGCGCTGCCGCCGGCGGAGGATACGGCCGCGGCGCCCCGAATGTCAATCCGGCGATGCGGATTACTGGACCGCTGCCGTAGCCACGGCTGTCCCGTGGCTTGGTCTACTCCATCGCCGTTACTCTTGCGAACAATGCGACCCCTCCGGTATTCGATCAACGTCACATTGGACGGGTGCTGCGATCATCGTGCAGGTTCCACGGACGAAGAACTGCATCGTTTCTGGGCCGAGAAACTCGCCCAGGCCGATGCCCTGCTCTTTGGCCGGGTCAC